>JAUVUV010000244.1 GCA_030604975.1 Candidatus Glassiibacteriota bacterium
CTCGAGGCTCACCTTGGCCTTGTCTATTTCATCTCGCTGGAAACGCGCCAGTTCTCTCTCCCGCTTCCTTGTCTCGATAGATTCCTCTATTTTGGCGAGCTTTCTATCCACCTCTCTGAATAGGGACAGCAGTTCGGAAAAAGATTTTCTCTGGTCTGTGAAACCGCCATAGGCGTCAAGCAGTTCAAGCTGACGGCCGGGTTTGACCAGCATTTGATGTTCCTGCTGGCCGTGGACCTGGATCAGTTCCTGACCCAGGCTCCGCAGCAAGGAAAGGTTGGCCAGTGCCCCGTTGATAAAACAGCGGCTTCTGCCTGAACTGAAGATTTCACGCCGGATGATTATCTCACTGCCTGATTCATTATCCAGAAAGCCGGCCGCTTTAAGCTCGGAGCATCTCTCTGCGGTAAGATTGAAAAGACCCTCCACTACCGCGCGATTAGCTCCCACGCGGATTAACCGGGGAGAGGATTCGCCGGCAAGCAGGAGTTCCACCGCCCCAAGCAGAATCGATTTACCAGCCCCGGTTTCGCCCGTTATCACGTTCAAACAATTGCCGAACTCGATATCAACCTGTCCGAAAAGAACGAAGTCGGTAACTCGCAAAACCTGCAGCATAATCTTTCTATTTCCTCTCCCTCTCTCCCCATTTCAGCTTTTCACGAAGCCGCAAGAAAAACGATCCTTCGAATGGTTTCACCAGGCGGGTTACATGTGAGGCCCGTGTAACCAGAAGCCTGTCTTCCTCTCTAACCTTGTGGATTATCTGGCCGTCCACGGTTAAAACCACATCACGATGCCCGGACTTCTCCGAAAGCGAAATCGGGTACTCGGCGGGTACCACCAGGGGCCTTACAGCCAGCGTATGAGGGCAGATTGGGGTTACAGCGATTGCATTCATCAGCGGGAAAAGAATCGGGCCGCCGGCGGAAAGGGAATAAGCCGTGGAACCCGTGGGCGTTGAAATAATGACACCATCGGCAAGGAAGACACCAACCAGGTCGTCTCCGAGTTTAAGATCGATTTCGATGGGCCGGGCAAGCGAACCCTTGTGCAGGACAAGGTCATTGAGCGCAGTGTAGATTGTTACTGAACCTTCAGGGCCGATCACGTCAGCCATGAGCATCATCCGCTCTTCCACCTCGAATTCCCCCTGGAGAATTTGCTCGAAATGATCGGCAAACTCTTCCACGGAACTGGTGCTGAGAAAACCGAAATTGCCCAGGTTCACCGCATAGATCGGCACCTGAGATTTGCCTGCCAGGCGCGAGGCTCCCAGCACAGTCCCGTCACCGCCCAAAGCGATAATCAACGAGATATCTTCAGGCAAGCCTTCACTATCGATTACCGGCAGCGAACGCCCGCGGACTATCTCTGCCAGCTCCTTGCCAACCCATACACTCACCCCTTTGCCGAGCAGGTGATCCAAACAGCAGTTTACCTGTCGCTCGACATCCTTATGATAGATGTTCGCCTTTAACGCTATGTTCATCTACGCGCTCGTGAAGGGCTTTCTTGACAAATGACTGGATACCGGCAGGGGAAAGGCCCAGGCGCTCGAGAATCGTGGAACGCTTGGCCTGCTTGAGAAAGGTGTCCGGAATGCCAAGATGGAAAATCCTGCTATAGAGTCCTGGTTTGCCTGAGGCGTGAAGTGCGACTTGCGAACCGAAACCGCCGCGCAGGACATTTTCTTCAACCGTTACAATCGTTTCGAATTTCGCCAGAATTTTATCCAGCAACTCGTGATCCATGGGTTTGATAAACCTGCAGTTCACCACCGCGGCGCTCAGTCCTTCCTTGGCAAGCAACTTGCGCGCCCAGAGCGCCGGATAGACCATCGAGCCGGTTGCCAGGATAGCCACATCAGCTCCGTCTTCGAGCATCTCCCAGGAACCTACCGGCAGTTCCCTGAATCGCAGGCTGCGGATCAGGCCCACGCCGCTATCGCGCGGGTAACGGATGCTGAACGGCGCAGAATCCTGTAAAAAGGCTGTATACATCAGGTCCCGAAGTTCCACTTCATCCTTGGGCGCCGAAACGATCATGTTGGGAATCAGGCTCATAAACGAGATGTCGAATACCCCGTTATGGGTCGGGCCGTCATCTCCCCCCACACCAGCGCGGTCGAGTGCGAAAACCACCGGTAAATCCTGCAGGGCTACATCTATTATCGCCATATCGAAGGCACGCTGGATGAAGGTGCTGTAGATAGCCACCAGAGGCCTGATTCTCACCTTGGCCATTCCGGCAGCGAAAATTACCGCGTGCTGCTCGGCGATTCCAACATCGAAAAATCGGTCGGGAAATTCTTTCTGGAACCTGTCCAGACCTGTTCCATCCGGCATGGCAGCTGTAATTGCCATGATACGGTGGTTGGACTCGGCAAGCTCAACCGCCGCCTCGCCGAAAAAGCGGGAATAGCCCGGGATACGCGCAGGGATAGACTTGCCGGTAGTGGAATCAAAAGCCGGCGTGCCGTGGAACCTGATAGGATTCTCCTCGGCATGCTCGTAGCCTTTGCCTTTTTTGGTCAGCACGTGAAGCAACACCGGGCCTTCCAGATCCTTGATCGACTTGAGCTTGGGAATAAGCTCATCCAGGTTGTGCCCGTCGATAGGCCCTAAATACTTGAATCCCAGCTCCTCGAAAAGCATTCCCGGCACGATCAGGTTTTTGAGAGATTCCTCCAGCCGGTGGGCGAAATTTCTGATCTGTTCCTTGCCCACGGGCAGTTTTCCGGTCATTTCCCAGATGTCTTTCTTCAACTTGTTATAACGGGGATCCAGGATAATATCGTTGAGGTAGTGGGAAAACGCCCCGACATTCGGCGAGATGGACATCTGATTGTCGTTGAGCACGACCAGCAGGTCGCGGCCGCTTGCTCCGGCGTTGTCCAATCCCTCGTGGGCCAGTCCGCCGGTGAGCGCGCCGTCGCCAATCACTGCGATTACCTTGTAATCCTCCCCCTGGATGTCCCGTCCGGTGGCATAGCCCATCGCGGCACTGATCGAGGTGCTGGCGTGTCCGGCGGCAAATGCATCACACGGGCTCTCCTGCGGGTCGGGAAAGCCGCTGATTCCGCCGTCCTGGCGAAGTTTCTTGAACGACTCCCGGCGTCCGGTAAGTATCTTGTGGACATAGCACTGGTGACCCACATCCCAGATAATCTTGTCCCTGGGACTGTCGAAAGTATAATGCAGGGCCACTGTAAGCTCCGTGACTCCGAGATTGGGAGCCAGATGGCCGCCGCACTCACACACCACTGAAACTATGTATTCGCGCAACTCGTCGCAGAGTTGCCCGAGTTCCTCGATTGAGAGTCTTCTCACATCCTCCGGGCTATTTATTTTACTGAGCTTCGAGTCTTGATTCACAGACAAGCACCTTTTCTTTCTCCAAAGGTTCGAGTATATGACAGGCAAGGTGAGTTAATCAAAAGCGCTCATTTATATAATTATATATAATTAATTTAACAGGTAACAATAAAGGGGCAAGGAATTTGTACTTAGAATGGATCAGGACTTGCGGGAAAGGATGAAATCCGTAATTGGACCGAGAGGCGAAGCCTGGAGGAGATTTGCGCGCTGGAGTTCCTCCTTGGCCTCTTCGACTGCCCGGGCAGCCAGGCGTCTGCTCTCCTCAAGCCCGAAAACCGAGGGAAAGGTGGCTTTGCCCCGCGCCTGATCCGCTCCGACCTGTTTGCCCAGTTTTTCCGTGTCTCCCTCGATATCCAACAGGTCGTCTACGATCTGGAAGGCCAGACCGATTTTTTCCCCGTATCGCGCAAGAGCCTCAAGTTTCGTGCCATCGGCGTGTGCAAGCCTTCCACCCAGGGTACAGGAAACCCTGATCAATGCTCCTGTTTTATGGGAGTGGATGAAATGAAGGGTTTGCCGGTCCACCTTTTTATTTTCGCTTTCCAGATCCACCATTTGCCCGCCGACAACCCCTCCCCCCCCAACCGCTTCAGCCACTGACAAAACCACATCCTTCTTTTCTCTCTCAGTCAATCCAAGCGCCTCAGCCGAGCGGGTCAGTTCCTCGAATGCGGCGAGCAAAAGGCCCGGGCCTGCATTCACCGCTCTTCTTACACCGAACTTGCGATGGCAGGTGGGCAGGCCTCTCCTGAAATCGTCATTGTCCATTACCGGCAGGTCATCGTGGATCAGGGTATAAGTGTGGATCATCTCCAGGGCGCAGGCTCCGGAGTAAACGTGCTCGCCCTCTCCCCCGCATGCCCTGTAGGCAGTGAGCGTGAGAATCGGCCGCAGCCTTTTTCCCCCGGCATTCAGACTGTAAGCCATAGCCTCGGCAAGCCGGTATCCTGCCGAATCGGCAGCAGGCCAGCGGGCGATTATATCAGCAAGGTGCCTGTCTACCGCCTCTTTTTCCTCACTGAAATAGACCCTGATATCCAAGTTTGCCTCGCTCCTTGTCAGCTCTCTTTATCCATATCTTCCAGTTCGAAATCGCCTTCCATTCTGGCAATCAGTTTCTGCACCTTCTTTTCGCCTTCTTCA
>JAUVUV010000305.1 GCA_030604975.1 Candidatus Glassiibacteriota bacterium
GATCGAAACCATGTGCCCGAGGTGAAGGTCCGGAGCGGTGGGATCGAAACCCTGCTTGACAGTCAGCGGCTTTCCGGTGGTGATCGAGCCATTGATCTTGGCCTCGAGTTCCTCCTCGGAGATAATCTCCGCGCAGCCGCGGCGGATTACCTCCATCTGTTCCTTAAGCGGCGGGAATGCCATGGCTGTAAACCTTTCGATCAGATTTCTTTCATCCTAAATATTATGTAAACAAGGTGAGTTAAATAACAAAAATTCGTCCGGAATGCAAGTCATTTACCAGATGGGATTTTTTGCCCTTTCAGGCTTTCCGGGCTTTAAGAACTTGCCAGAAATGACCTTAAAACTTATTTTCTTTAAATGGATTGAATCTGAGACCCCAGAAAATTTAATTTCCCATGGCTGAAAATAAAATGGATAAAAATCAGCGGTCCACCAGTCCCAGGTTCCAGAACATCTTCAAGGTGGTGATGCTTGTCGCCACGAGCACGGTGTTTTTCAGCCTGGGCATGGGTTACCAGCTTTTCAAGTTTTACAAGTCCGAACTGCCCTCCATCGCCAAGATGGAACTTGATCCTCCCAACCTGGTTACCCGGATATATTCCGCTGACAGCGTGCAACTGGCCGAGCTTTACACCGAGCGAAGAGTACCCGTGCCTCTGGATAAAATCCCGTTCGATCTCAAGACTGCGCTGCTCTCGGTCGAGGACCGCAAGTTCTATTCGCACTGGGGACTGGATATCTGGGGGATTATCCGCGCCTTCTATGTCAACCAGATTACCGGGAAAATCGTCCAGGGAGGCTCCACGGTCACCCAGCAGCTTGCCCGCGAGCTGTTTCTGACCCGCGAGCGAACATACACCCGCAAGATCCGCGAAGCAATCCTCGCCTGGGAGATTGAACGCACCTACACCAAGGACGAGATTTTAGAGCGGTATTTCAACCAGATCTATTTCGGCAGCGGAGCCTGGGGTATTGGAGAAGCGGCCCAGACCTATTTCAGCAAGGATGTAAGCCAGCTCAACCTTGCCGAATGCGCCGTGCTTGCCGGCCTGCCCAACGCGCCCAGCCGCAACAGCCCTCTGGTGAACATGGAAAACGCTGTCGAACGCCGCAACTGGGTCCTGACCTGCATGGTGGAAACCGCCACGATCAACCCGCAGGTATCCGACTCGATCAAAGCCCTGCCGATCAGGCTCAATCCCCGCAAGGGCAGCAGCTGGATCGCGCCTTATTTTATCGAATATGTAAAATCCCTGCTTCTCAAGGATTACACCGAGGATGACCTTTACCACCAGGGGCTGCAAATCTATACCACTCTCGATACCCGCATGCAGAAAGCTGCCGAGGCCGCAGTCGAGGATTACATTCAGACCATCGAGTCAGGCAGGATCAAGCCTTTCCGCCACAGGACGCGCAAGGATATTATCGGTGAGGATTCCCTTTCCACTGTCGAACTCACCGACACTGATTATCTTCAGGCCGCACTCGTGGCAATCGACCCGGGAAACGGCCACGTGAAAGCGATGGTGGGTGGGAGGAATTTCTGGGAGAGCAAGTTCAACCGCGCCGTACAGGCCCTTCGACAGCCCGGAAGCGCGTTCAAGCCTTTCGTCTACACTGCCGCTATCGACAACGGTATCCCGGCCTGCCAGGTGGTCGAGGACTCTCCGATCGCGATCAGACAGCTCGATGGTACAGTCTGGCGGCCTTCCAATTACACCGGCAATTTCCGTGGTGCGGTAACCATGCGCATCGGTCTCACCAGCTCGATCAATCTCGTGGCGATTAAAACCCTGATGACAGTCGGCGCCGAAACAGTAGCCGCCTATGCCCGGAGAATGGGAATCAGCACAAAGATTCCGCCGGTGGAGTCGATCGCTGTCGGCAGCGCGGACGTTTACCCCATAGAGCTGGTCTCGGCTTATACCGTTTTCCCTAACCTCGGGGTGAGAGTCGAGCCTCTGGCAATCACCGAAATCCGGGACAGGGGCGGCAATCTCCTGCGCCGTTTCCGGCCCAGCCGCGAAGAGGTGCTAAACCCCCAGACCACCTATATCGTGCTGAGCATGATGCGTGACGCGGTGGACTACGGCACAGGTGCCAGTGCGCGCACCCTCGGCTTCACCCTTCCAGCCGGAGGCAAAACACGAACCACCAATGACTACACCGACGCATGGTTTGTCGGTTACACGGCTGATCTGGTCTCTGGTGTCTGGGTAGGTTTCGACCAACCCAGGCGGATTGTCAACCAGGGAACCGGAAGCGTGCTGGCTCTGCCGATCTGGGTTAACTTTATGAAAGAGGCCCACGAGGGGATCGAAACCCACGATTTACCGAACCCGCCGGAGGGACTTACCACCCGGCTTATCTGTAAATCTTCGGGTTTGCTTGCCACAGAGTTTTGCCCCACGGAAAATGTCTATACCGAAATTTTCAAAGTCGGCACCGAACCCGCCGATTACGATGAGTGCTACATACACAAGCCGTCTATCTATTCGCACTGAGTAAACCGGCATTAAAGCCTGGGGAGGCTGACCCGCGTGTCTGTCCGCGGGCCGGGATATGTCAAAACTGCTGTCATATAACATGGATAACATTCACTTCAAGGGCGAACCTTGTGTCCGCCCTCAAACATTTAAAATATCGGGAAATAAAAATGATCAGAAAACCCAATAAACTCCGGGCCAAACTCCAGAAAGGCGAACTGGTTGTGGGCAGCGCCCTGCATTCCTGGAGCCCGAACGTGATGGAGGTGGCAGGTTACGCGGGACTTGATTTCATGCGGATCGACGGCGAGCATTCCTGGCGCCGGGATTTTACGGCGGAAAACCTGATCCGCGCCGCCACGATTGCCGATATCGTGGCTATCCTGCGCATAGACAGGGACAACCCCTACCTGGTGCGCAAGGCGCTGGAGATCGGCGCGGGAGGGGTTCTGGTGCCCAATATCAATACTCCTGAACAGGCCCGGGAGGTGGTGCGCGCTGCAAAATTCCCGCCGGAGGGAATCCGCGGCTACTGCGGCGACTGTTTCTCAGCCTGCTGGGGCACAAGGGCAGGAAACGAGTGGGTCCAGTGGAGCGACACCCAGCCGATGATCGGGATCATGATCGAGCACGTGGCGGCAATGGACAATCTGGATGAAATAATGGCAGTCCAGGGGCTGGATTACGTGTACTGGGGCGCGGCGGACTACTCCATGTCAATCGGACTGAAAGGCCCGCAGCGCTCTAATAAAGAGGTGCTCAAAGCGCTCGAGAAAGTAATTGCCGCAGCGGACAGGGCGCACGTTACCGTGGGCCTGCCCACAGAGCAGGAGAATATCGAGCGCTATTACAACATGGGCGTGAGGATGTTCGAGGTCTCCAGCGACCTGCTCTCACTCGATGAGCTCTGGAGAAGACAGGCGGGGGTCGTGCAGGGGCTGGGGAAGAAGAAATGACAGAAAGTATCGTAAGGTGAAATTCATATCCTTATTTTGATTGCGAATGTGTTTTGGGGGTAAGTTTTTTTATTCCCTTCTTTATTGATTTTTCAATCTGCCTCAAATGATGATTAATTAAAACGGTTTGTACGCCATTACGGGTATAGCATGTTAATAAAGTTCTCTTTATGAATTTTTCATCAGTTAGATATCTTGCTATCATAGAGGCTTTGTATAGCTGATAATAATGCTTCCAAATATTTTCAAAACACTTCTGCCGCTTCAATATGTCTTCTCTTTGTTGATGGCTATGGCAATGACCAATTGTAGGATAAAGTGAAAAGAGTGCTTCTATTAAATGAAGCCCTCGATAAAAAATAAGTATTGCTATACACTCGGGATGTTGATTTGAGGAAGTCAAGAGATCTTTGTAGGCGGATTGAATTTTATCGGCGTGCGCCAGATGGTCGTCTTTTAGAGACATGGTGGTACCATAGATTAAAATTATAATCAAGAAATCCCGCGATACAATTTTTAGTGCAATTTGGTATATCGAGAAC
>JAUVUV010000111.1 GCA_030604975.1 Candidatus Glassiibacteriota bacterium
CGTACATGAACTCGTTGTCGAGATCACGAGTGGATCTTGTTTGCGACGACCCATAGATTTCAAATATGTGGTTATCGAACAGGGTGGCCTGAAGACCGAACTTGGCCCGGTTTTGCCTGTTCCACTGCAAGTCCAGGTCGACCTTGTAATTATGCTGCTTCTCGTACTGGTAGTTATAATTAATAGAGTAAAGCCGGGCAGGCCCTTCATACCGGAACGGTGTCGTATACATATAATCCCCGATTGAATAGCCCGTGGCTCCATCCGGCAGGTATTTCTGGAACAATTCCGGGTCCGTCGGAGTAGTCCTGCCCGGGTAAGTCTCTACCAGGAACGGGATGTCATTGGGCATCCAGGACATGAACGTCCCATGGGCATCAAGTGGCATATCTCCCCAGTCCCAGCCGCGGACGAAGTTGTCCTTCAGGTTCGAGCTGTTGAGGTCCTGGGTCCTGAAATTGCTGTAGCGCACCTGCAGGGAAGCATTGCGCTGGGAGGAGCGGTAGAAGTCCCAGTCAGCTCCGAGCACTATGTTGGTGGTGCGGGTTCTGCGCCCCAGGTTTATCGGCACTATCGCATTCCACACGCCGTCCTCATCCTGCCAGTCGCCGTCGGCTGCATCCCAGTCGCGCGTGGGAATCATGTCCGAATCGATCTTCCCGTAGTTGAAATAGTCGGTCTTCCAGGTACGCTGGAAGCGGGAGAAGTTGCCGCTGCCGATGAATTTCAGACCCTGCCTCGGGGAAAAGGTGAGTTTCCCTGAGCTCAGGTTCCTGTCCATCCAGTTGTTGGGCTGACGGGCCGGGTGATAAGGCGAAAACACCCCGACCGGCCCTTCACCGGTCTGCTCGGCATAAAACTTCTGCCCTGTTTCGAACATCTCCATGGTATAGACAGGCTGAATTTCCTTGGCGCCCAGCACCACGTCATTGCGAACCGCAAGGTTCAGGCGGTCGACAAATGTTTGATTGATTCCACGGAACCCCTCGCTGGAATGAGTCGGGCTCGCATCGGCACGTCCCTGGAGCTCTCCCGAGATGTGGAAATACAGGTGCGGGATTCCAGTGGGGCCGCCGATATCGGCCTGTAGCTGGTTGTAGCCGTAATCGGCTGTGCGCGGGTTGAGCTCGTCGGAGGTAACCCTGGCACTACCCCTCAGCTGCGTGCCGCCTTCCTTGGTCACGATGTTGATTATCCCGGACTGGGCGTTCCCGTACTCGGCCTGGAAGCCGCCGGTGATTATATCCACTTCCTCAACAGAGGCGGTAGAGAAATCCAGCGGGGTGGTGTCCTCACCGCGGGAGCCGATCTCTTGCTCAAAGATCCAGCTGGACCCGTCCTTGAAGGGGTTGGCCGTGTAGTTGCGCACGGTAATGCCGTCCACAACCATGGCCTCCTCGCCCAGGCGGCCGCCGCGAATGCGCACGCCGCGGGACAGGCCGCCCTCGCCGCCGACCTGCACGCCTGCTTCGAGAACCAGCAAATCGTCCAAAGTTGTGGCCGGTGTCTCGACAATGGCCTCAGCGGTCAGGCGCTGCTTGGACACCGTCTGGTCTCTGGGCATCATCGGCTCGGCCTCGGCCATGATCGTGATACCTGCCAACTCGACGATTGTCGAGCTTATGTTGCAGTCCACGGTCTCGGTCTGCCCGGCGAGCAGAAGCCGATTTTCAATAGTTGTCCTCTGGTAACCTGTGTAGGAAAAGGTAATGGATTTGCGGCCGGGTGGGACATTCAGAATGAAATAGTAGCCATCCGCGTTGGTTACGTTACCACGCTGAGTGCCCTCTATTATCACCTGAACTCCAGCCAGCGGCGCGCCTGTGTCCTGATCTCTGACAGTGCCCTCAACCTTTGACGTGTTTAGCTGTGCAAAGGCTGAAACCGAGAGCAAGGCTACCATGATCAAGCTCAACACGGTTACCATCAAACTGGAAACCTTACTGTTAATTGACATTAATCCTCCTGAAATAGAACTTTAGGATTATATGCGACAAAACTGGACTTTCATTGATTTATTCTGCACCTCCTTTGCTAATGTTCACAGCTCTCAAAACCTTCCCTTTCTTTTTTGGCATTTCACCTCCTTGCTGAGCAGTTGGAAAATCGCAGCCTGAGTTCTGAACCCTGCTGCAGTGGATAATCTTTTTGCCGTTCTTACCGTGATATTTCGCAAATCGGTTCAAGAACCGACCGGCTATTTATTTACTCAATCCATATTGCGCAATACGGCAATCCTGAATAAAGTGATGGCTTAAAGCCATTTATGACAAATTAGTGGAAGCTTTTCCCTTCTATCATTCCTTCAGCTCGGACATCAAAGGAATAAAATGCAAAAAGAAAATGTTCAGGGAATACTCAACGGAAGGGTGAAACGCAGACAGGGAGCAGAGCCGATTATCTAACTCTTTATTGGAAACAGGGATACAGCCTTTAGAAAATTCTATAACCATTTCCCGCCCACTTGAAAGTGACTATGAATTGCGGGAGAAATATCTTAAAATATGTCTTATTATAAATACTAAGGCAAGTAACGTCAAGAAAATTTATTTAAAATTTATACTATTTTTATTTTTGTTCTTTTGACCTTATTTTGTTACTTTTTGTCCCAGATTGGAAAAGCAGGAAAATTCATGGCCCGTAATTTTTAATTTCTTTCTTCTCATTTGGAGGAGGATCCCGAAGTTATGCAACTGCGTCTTATCAGCGGATTGCTTTATCTCTGTTTTCTGTTTTCCGGAGCGAGCGGTCTTATTTTTGAAATCGTCTGGATGCGCAAGCTTACGCTTGTTTTCGGCAACACCGTACACGCCGTGAGTACCGTTATTGCTGTTTTTATGGGGGGGCTGGCCCTGGGAAGCTGGATATTCGGCAAGATAGCCGACTCTTCGAACAGACTCCTGAGGCTTTACATATTTCTCGAACTCGGCATTGCGGTCTCTGGCCTGACAATCTCGCTCCTTCTGATGCCGGTGCTGGACAATGCCTACATCTTCCTTCACGGCCTGGGATTGAGGACCGGCGCGACTCTGTTCGGCGTCCGGTTCATTTTATTGGTGCTGATCATGCTTGTGCCTACCATTTTGATGGGCGGCACCCTGCCGGTTATCGGGCGCTATCTGGTACGTTCACAGTCCGAGCTTGGCTCGCGTATCGGGACACTCTACGGGATGAACACATTGGGCGCGGTGATTGGAACATTCTCCTGTGGTTTCTGGCTGATCGCAATTTTCGGTGAAACAGGTACAATCCTGATCGCGGTTTTGTGTAATCTGGCGGCTTGTTTTATCGCCTTTGCGGCTTTCCGCACCGGCATGCGCAAGTCAGCCGGGCCTGTAGAAAAAGAAAAAGCCTTTCGCGCCTCGATTTATCCGGAATCCAGGCTCGACCTCGTTCCCCTGCTGTACGCTTTCAGCGGGTTCGCCGCTATGGCTTACGAGGTTCTCTGGACCAGGGCGCTGATCTATTTTGTCGGACTCTCGGTTCATGCCTTTGTGACCATTCTTACCTGCTTTCTAGCCGGTATCGCGGTTGGTTCTTTTATCGCCACCCGTTTTGTGGACAGGTGCAGGCCGCTTTTCCTTCTTTTCGGCTCCCTTCAGTGGATTCTGGCTTTTGCAGGCGTAGCCAGTATCCCGATGATCGGCCAATTGAATAAAATCTATCTGAGCCTTAACCTGTGGCTGGAAGCCAACACCTGGAACCAGGTCGCAATGGTAAAATTCCTTCTCTGCCTGGCTATCCTGGGATTGCCTACCCTGGCCATGGGTGCTGCTTTTCCGACAGCGAACAAGCTGTTCATCCGGCGAAAAAACTCGCTGGGAAGAGGCGTGGGCACCCTTTATGCCTCCAATACTGCGGGAACCATACTTGGTTCACTCTTTGCCGGTTTCCTCCTGCTGCCGCTGGCCGGGATAACCGGTTCCATCCTGATTGTGGCAGGGATCAATACCGTACTTGCAGTTGCCGCCACATACCTGGAAACCGAAAAAATCCGTAGTATCAGATTGATTCCTGCAGCCGGCCTGGTTCTTATTCTGGCCTCTACTGGCATAGTCTACGCTACAGGCGGCCTGGTCCCGATCATCCGCCACAGCCTGCACAACTTGGGTAAGGAGATCCTGTATTTCAAGGAGGGCACCGAGGCCAGCCTTGCCGTGCTGCGGAATGTGGACGGCCACCGTGAACTGAATATCAATGGAGAAAGTACGGCTTATACCGGCTTCGATGATATTGTGATCCACAAGCTGCTTTCCCATCTGCCGATTCTCCACCATCCCGACCCGAAAAGTGTGCTCGTGGTCGGTTTCGGGTTCGGAAGCACGGTATATACAGCCACCAGGTACGATCTTCCGGTAATTGAATGCGTGGAACTGGTGCCCGAGGAGGCTCATACGGCGAGTTACTTTATTCCTGAAAACCACGGTGTGCTGGACAGCGGGCTGGTAAAGATGGTATTCGATGACGGCCGCAACCAGATTCTCACCTCTAAAGGCAAGTACGATGTGATCTCTTTCAACGCGATTCATCCCAAGCTGAGCCCGATGCTCTATACGCTGGATTTTTACCGACTCTGCGCCAGGGCCCTCGCCCCTGGGGGGACGATCTGCGCCTGGCTTCCCACCAACGGGCTTACTCTCACCGAATTCAAAAGCCTGCTGCGCAGTTTTGTTGAGGTATTTCCCCATAGCAGCCTCTGGTGGTGCAACCCGGCCAATATTATCCTGCTCGGCGTTTCCGAACCACTCGAGGTAGACTTTCCGGCCTACCGGCGCTCTATCGCGGTGGAGAAAATCAATACGGACCTGGCCGAGGTGAGGCTTGATCACCCCCTTGCTCTGGCCTCGTTATTCATCATGGGTGAGCAACGCCTGCGACAGCTGACTGCCGATGCCCCCCTGAATACCGATTCAGAGCCAGTGATTGAATTTTCCAGAACCATGGAGCCCCATGTACCCCTGGAGACCTACCACTGGATGATGGACAACCTGGAACCGATCACCGATTATTTTGTATGGAAAAATGTTCCCCCGAGGGTTGCTGCTGACAGCCTGGCCGAGCTCCGGGCACGCTGTGAAAAATGGTACCGGGCCCGCGATAAGTTTTACCAGGGTAAGTTCGCAAGCTGGACTTTCCAGGAACCCTCAGTCTCGGTAAACCTTTACCGGCAGGCGCTTGCAATGAACCCGGAGGATGATTATGTCAGGTATTTTGTCGAACCTCCTCTGGAAGACCCGGACTCCCTTAAAGCGTTAGCTGCGGAAAACCGGGAGGATTTCGTGGTACGCTACCAGTTGGGCAATTACTATTTCACCAAAGGCGAAACAGCCCAGGCCAAGCAATGGTTCCGCGAGGTGACGAGAATTGTTCCGGAACACGCCCAGGCCTGGTTTCAACTCGGTGTTTGTGCCGATGCCCAAGGCAACTCTTTCGAGAGCGAGAGATATTTCCGCCGTGTTCTGGAAATAAATCCAGCAAACCCGCAAGCGATGATTAATCTGGGGCTCACTTTCTACCGGCGGAAGGACCTTACCGAAGCGGAGAAATACTTTCAGCGGGCGCTCCGGACCAGCCCCGGCAACGGCCAGGCAATGTTCAATCTGGCTAATATCAGGCTGCGCCAGAATAACACGCGGGAAGCCGAGAGACTGTTCCGGGAGACAGTCGAGAACAATCCATTCATGTCTCTGGCCTATCTCAATCTCGGCGTGATGCAAACCAAGCGCGGCGATTACCCCGGAGCCGTGGAGAACTACAAACAGTCAATCGAGCTCTCCCCGGGCCTTTTACCGGCATACCGCAACCTGGCCATAGCTTACGAAAAAATGGGAGATGCCACGAACGCCGAAAAATACCGCGACCTCGCCAGGCGGCTCGAGGCTCGTATAAGCGGCTCTGTCAATGAAAATTAACCAGGATAACGGCCCTTCAGCCAAATCAACCTAATTTGATATAAAGGTGGAGCATGCATCTTCTGCTGATACTGCCCTCAAGCATTCTGCTGATCCTGCTTTTCCTTCACTCCTGGCGCTACAGGGGGCGGAGGGTAACCCTGGTCTTTTTCGTCACCTGTTTCATTTTCGGGATAATTCGGGGCAATACAATTCATTACATAATCACCAGCTACTTAAAGGGCGAATCCCTGCCCTATCTTTTCGTCCAGCCGATGGTAATGATCGCCAACGCCTCACTCCAGGAGTGTATCGGGTGGATTTTCGCCCTTTACCTTTCCTGGTCTACAGTGGAATGGGTGCTCGCCCGGCAAAGCGGAGGGAAAAAGATCGGGCTTTTCCGCCTGATCGGCCTCTCCGGCATACTGATGGGTTGCGTGGCCTATGCGGTCGAGGCTGTTGCTGCTGGAGTCAAGTGGTGGGTCTGGGTTTTCCCGATTAAAAACGCGTTTTTTGCAGATGTGCCTTTTGCGGGCATTATTGCCTGGATTTCAGTGGCTGTGGATTTCCTTCTGCCTTTCCTGTTAATCCGCTATGGTATTGTTCGCATCAAATGGATAATTCCTATTTTTCTCCTCTTCCCATTCCACATGCTCACCCACCTCAAATTCACTGGCATCGCCAGTTGGATGCCCATGTCCCCTAACGAAATCTGGCACTGGGCGATGATCTGCGCTCTTTTCTGGGGAATCGCGGTCGGCGGGCCGGAGATAACTCCTTGGACCGCAAAAGCCGAACAGGCAGAACAAGGCAAAAAATCCTGGCTGCGATACGCGGTTTTTATCACTGTGGCGGGATTTATCCTCGTGATGGCCACGGTGCATTTGGCGATTATCGGCCGTCCTGAACTTGCAGTAAGCATGGTACCGTTCGTAACCGGAGTGCTCTTTTTCAATCCACTGTATGCCGTCCTGTTGCTGATCGCAAGCTGCCTTCTGCTCGGATTCATCATTGGGGCGTGGAGCTATACGCTCGCGCCTCTACTGGTGCTTCTTATTTTTGCTTTCGGAAGCAGGCATGCCTCGGATCTGATTTCTCTGCTCTGGCGCAGGAGGATTGCTGTCGCGGTGCTGGCCATCTCCACGGTTGCAGTTTACCTGGCTTACGCTGACAGACACAAGCGCTATGGAACCCTGACAGATATTGTAAAAGAGATATCCAAAGCCGAAACCGTGATTGACCTGGATAACCTGATC
>JAUVUV010000358.1 GCA_030604975.1 Candidatus Glassiibacteriota bacterium
GATAAATGTTTATGTTTGGAGAAAGATAAAATTGAAAAGCTCGGGGAAGAGTCTCTGGCTGTTAAGACGTATTCGCTCCTGGATCTGGCTGAAAAGCGTCCTGCAGTGGCCCAGGTATTCGGTCACGAAAGACGCTGGCCCAGAAAGGAAGTTGACCTTCCGGCAAGCATCAATTTCTACCCCTTGAAAGACTCTCGCCAACATAACCCGGGAGTAGCTCTAGTGAAAAACATTAGCCAGGGTGGCGCATTTGTCTCCCAAATTCATCTGGAGAGGGGGATCATCCCGGGTGAGGCTTTCAGAGCTTTCTTGAAAATAGACCACCAGCCCCTGATCCACTGGATGGCTCGTTCCAAGGTCGTGCGGCTTCAGGCCAATGGGTTCCTGGAGGCAGGCGTCCAGTTCGTGAGAATATCAAAACAGAACCTGGAAAAAATCGCGAAGGTTTTTTCATAGTTTTTTTCGAGTGCCCCCATATAACCGCACAGAAATCGCCTCTGAGTGACGATCTCTTGATTACTCTCACAATTAGTGGTACCGTTCTTGGGGGCAGACCAACCTTTTTTTAAGTACAAATAAGTATCAGTTCGTCATACATCTTAAAATCACATCTAAATATAAATGGAACGATTTCGATCTTATATATCTCTCCATTATGGATTCTCTTTAAAATCTCACCCCTCTTTTTCACCAATCGTACTATATCAGGAGAAAGAAAATGCGAGTTGTTGCCGTTTCTTTGGTCGTACTTCTTATCGTCTCTCTCACTCGCTCTGCCCTGTATGGCTTATCCGCCCAAACAGCATCTGCAAATTCCTGGGCGGTGTTCAACGTTAAAAACTATGGGGCAACAGGCGACGGTGAGACCAAGGACACCGAAGCCATCCAGAAAGCAATTGATGCTGCTCACGCTGCAGGTGCTGGCACCGTCCACTTTCCTCCCAGTTGTTACTTGAGCGGCACTATCATCCTCAAAAGCAATGTTACTCTCCACCTGGAAAAAGGCGCAACGCTTCTGGCCAGCACAGACAGCACCGACTACCCCCATATCTGGCCGAAGTTTCGCTCCTACACGGACAACTATGTTTCCCAAGCGCTGATCTACGCCGAGAGGCAGGAGAATATCGGGATCACCGGCTACGGCACAATCGACGGGCAGGGCGGAGCCTGGCAGTGGAAAAAGTACGGCAACCGGCCCTACGTGATCCGCTTCGTGGAGTGCAAACATGTGAACATCGAGAACGTGCGCATGCGCAACTCCCCAATGTGGATGCAGCAGTACCTGGCCTGCGACTTTCTCACCGTACGGGGCATCCATGTCTATAACCACAGTACGTACAACAACGACATGATCGATATCGACTGCTGCCGCAACGTGCTCATCTCCGACTGCTACGGCAACAGCGATGACGACGCCCTGACACTCAAGAGCACCGGCCCGCGCGCCACCGAGAATGTCACAATCACCAACTGCGTGCTAGGCAGCCGCTGCAACGCGATCAAGATGGGCACCGAGTCCACTGGCGGGTTCAAGAATATCACCATCACCAACTGTACAATCGACTCGCGCCATACGGGCAAGGGATTCTACGGCTACAACCTGGGCTCCACAGGGATCTCGCTAGAGATGGTGGACGGAGGGACGCTGGAGAATATCACCGTGTCCAATATCACCATTAAAGGTGTTCGCTCACCCCTTTTCCTGCGCCTGGGCAACCGTGCACGACCCCATACCAAGGGGGTCGAGAAGCCCGGCGTAGGGATTTTCCGCAATGTGGTGATCAGTAATATCATCGCCACCGAGCTGGACACTTTCGGCTGCTCGATCCTCGGTATTCCGGGCCACGCAATCGAGAATGTTACTTTAAGCAACATCCGCATGAGGTTCCCAGGCGGCGGGACTCAGGAAGATGCTGAAAGGGTGCTTCCTGAGCAAGAGGACCAGTATCCCGATGCCAGCAGGTTCGGCAGGCTGCCGGCCTGGGGGTTCTACTGCCGCCATGTAGACGGCCTAAGGCTCAGCAACATAGACCTAAAACTGGAAGCTGCAGACCAGCGCCCGGCAATGGTTTTCGATGATGTCAGGAATCTGGATGTGGACGGGTTTACGGAAGAAAAAACCAAACCCAACAGCAACTCAATGATAGTGTTGAAAGATGTGGAGATTGCGCTCATTAGGGGATGCAGGCCGGCGCTGGAAACACCGGTATTCTTGCGCCTGGAAGGCAGGACCGAGGGAGTAAGTGTTTTCAACTGCGATTTGAGCAGAACTAAAAGAGCGTTCGACTTCGGAAAAGGCGTGCCGGAGAGTGCCCTATTCCAAGCTAACAACCGGGGGGGAAAGTAAGCCACCCAATTATAGCCCTTAGATTGACCAGCCTCTTCCCTTTAAACTTGAACCCAAAAAAACACAATTTTCTATAATTTCTAGACTCGTTTTCGGGGGGCAGGTCAATTTGCCTGCCATGGACTCGTGTTTATATATCAAGAGTGAAAACTTATCTGCAAAGAAAAAGCGAATGCCTGTAGATTCTTACGCAAAAGAGCTCGGAAGAAAGATCATTCATTTTCTGGTTCTGGTCTTACTGGCAGCCTATTTTTTTGTTGCCGCCCGTTTCGGCCACGAGACGGGCCTGCTCGTTCTTGTGGCTTTTCTCGTTCTGGTGATCGCTCTCGAATACCTTCGTCTTGAGTACCGGCTCCGGCCTCCTCTTCTGTCTTATCTCTGGGATAATTTAAGGCGGGAGGAGGAGCAAAAGGTCCTGGGAGCAGATATATTCCTTATGCTCGGTGTGATTGTGGCACTGGCGGTATATGACATCCGCGTAGCCACCGCTGTAATTCTCATGGCTACCTTCGGAGATCTTATCGCCGCGCTGATCGGGAAAAAATACGGGAAAGTGAGGCCAGCGATTTTCAAGGGTAAATCGATCGAGGGCGCTCTGGCTGCACTGCTTGTCAATTTCATTGTCGGTTTTCTTTTCCTGAGAACTGCAGTTGGCGGCTCCCTCTGGTGGGTCAGAGCCTTTGAGGAGTCCGGCACCCTGGGCTTGTCCGGAGGTTTTGGGGAGCCCTTATGGCCCCTGATTGTTGTCACTTCCCTTGTAGCCACTGTTATTGAGCTGTCCAGCTCCAAAATATGCGATAACCTCACCATTCCCTTAATAGCCGGATTTGCCGGACAGGCGACTCTCTTCTTGACCAGGAGCCTTTAGAAAGGAATGTGGCACGTAAGGCAGGCCTATATCCGTCTTTTTCAAGGATAAAGATTGCTTAATCAGGTGTCCATTTTTTTGTGGCAATACCAATAAAGCAGAAGTAAACTTCCAAAGGCTATCGGCTTCCTAACGCAAGCAATATATTGGTTGGATTGCTGTTGCAAAAAGGGTAGAAACAAAAAAGCAACGGATAGCAGAATCTATAACTTTATTAGAAAAAGGGGGAAAACTCGGACTGAAATAATGCCTAACCAGCGGTTCCACCTGACCGCC
>JAUVUV010000140.1 GCA_030604975.1 Candidatus Glassiibacteriota bacterium
ACAGAGCCTGTCCAGACTTTCGGAAGTGCATTTTTTATCTAAATACTGCGTGGAATCGCGGTACTGGTCGTGAAGCTTGCGCGCTAACTTGGCCGCAATCACGCAGCCGACATACTTGGAAGAACTTCGGGCGGCTAATTCATCGGGTGTGTAATTCTTCATAAGTTACCCTCCGGGATGCACGAGGTAATAAAAAACCGGTTTTCTCAAAACTGCCACTGCCTTGACAGCCCTGAATATGATATTGTTGGGAACCCAAAAAGATTTAGAATTAACAGCTTACAAACCAGAACTGCCCGGCAGATAGTATATTGACAGTATTCAAAGTAAATCTTATTATAATTCAATTGATTGAAAAGATCAAGTCTTTAAGCTTTATGCCAATATGCGATCCCTGGACTGGAAAGGATGAAGGGGTAGTTTGTCGGAGGTGTTTCTTCCGGAACCAGGGGCCCTTGGCGTGGAGTAAAATAAGGATCACGGAAAGAGGTTGAGTATGAGTAAGGACAAAGGGAAAAAACATGGTGGCGGTAAATCAACCAAGAGGCACCAGCCTTCGGTTAAAGAACGGGAAAAGATTGAAATGGATAAGGTTAAATCAGATACGAGACTTAAAGATACCGCTGTTGAGGCTGAACAGGCCGCCGAAGTGGAGCAGTCCCTGGAAGATAAACTGGCAGAAACCGAAGACCGGTACCTTCGCGCGCTGGCTGAACTGGAAAACTTCAAGCGCCGCTCCGAGAAGGAAAAAAGCGAGTTTTCAAGCTATGTCAAGATTACTATTTTGCGCGATATCATTCCGCTGCTCGATGATTTCAAGCGCTTTTTCGAGCATGTCGAAAACGGTGAGAGCGATCTGGATGAAAGTTTTGTACAGGGTGTCGAGATGATTCGGAATTCCCTGGTAAAGGTCCTGGAGAAATATGGTGTGGAATCGGTCGAAAAGGCCGGAGTCCCGGTTGACTATAACCTGCACGAGGCAGTGCTTACCGAGCCTGTGAAAGAAAAGGAGAAAGACCATATCGTAGTGCAGGTGCTGGAGGTCGGCTACCGCATCGGAGACAAACTGATCCGGCCGGCAAAGGTAAAAGTGGGTATATATAATAAATAGGAACTGTTGAATCAGGGCAATTGGGGGAGTAAATATTGACAGGAGCGCCAGATTGTGGCAACTTGATGAAGGGACAGTTTTGACGGGAAATCTGTGAATAGTTAAACTTTGGATGAGCAACTGGAAAAATGACCGTTTCTTATTATAAATTTCCTGCCGCTGCTACGATGCGCGCGCTGTTGATTACGCTGGCGGCCCTTTTCTCCATAATGGCTTCAGAGCCGGCATACAGTGCTCCGAGGGTGGATGTTGCAGTAATCAGCGGCATGATCGGCCCGGTGAGCAGCCAGTTTATCGAGGGGTACATGGCCAGCGCCAATTCAGCTGGCGCTGACCTGCTGGTAATTCAGCTCGATACCCCGGGAGGTCTGCTCACTGCAACCCGGGAGCTGGTAAAAATGCTGCTCGGCAGTCGGACCCCGGTTGCCGTGTACGTGGCCCCGTCAGGCAGCAGGGCGGGTTCGGCCGGAGTTTTTATCACTCTGGCCGCCCATATCGCCGCCATGGCTCCGGGAACAAATATCGGGGCCGCTCACCCTGTTTCAGTGGGGATGGGAGGCGGTGATGACAGCACCTCGGTCATGGAGGATAAGATTGTCAACGATACAGCCGCCTTTATTAAAACCATCGCCAACCAGCGCGACCGCAATGTCGCCTGGGCTGACTCTGCTGTGCGCTACAGTGTGTCGATCACCGAAACCGAAGCCCTGGAACGGGGTGTGATCGATCTGGTGGCACCGAGCGTGGAAGCCCTGGTGGACTCGCTGGACGGCCGCGTGGTGGCGCTCTCAGCCACAGACTCGGTCACACTCGAGCTTGCTGGAGCCATGATTGTCACCCATGAATACAACTGGCGTGACAAGCTGCTCGACCGCTTGAGCGATCCAAATATCGCCTATATCCTGTTTCTTGCCGGACTGATGGGGCTTTATTTTGAACTTTCCAATCCGGGCCTGATCTTTCCCGGGGTGGTCGGGGGAATCAGCCTCATCCTGGCGTTTTTCGCTTTCCAGACTTTGCCTATTAATTATGCCGGCGTGCTGCTGATCATCTTCGCGATAATCCTCTTTATCGTCGAGATCAAGGTTCCCAGCTTCGGTCTCTTAACAATTGGGGGAGTAATTTCCATGGTGCTTGGTTCGATCATGCTTTTCAAAGGAGAGTTTTCACCCACCATGCCTGAGATAAGTGTATCCTGGGACGTGCTGATACCGGCAGTCCTGTTTGTTGTGATCTTTTTCCTCGTCGTTGTCGGCAAGGCGATCCAGATCCACAAGAAAAAAGCCACCACCGGCCCCCAGGGTATAGTGGGTGAAGAAGGCGAGGCGATTACGCGGCTTGCCCCGAACGGCAAGGTTTTCATTCACGGTGAAATCTGGAAGGCCACCTCGGCGGGTGAGAAGATCAAAGCAAAGAGCCAGATCCGCGTCACCTCGGTTTCCCGCCTGATCCTCACCGTGGAACAAGTGGATAAAAATTAGCCCTGTTGTCTGCACTCTCAGGTTCAGTTCGGAGATCATATATCTATTTTTAGCTGTAAGTTGAGAGTAAACCAGCTTTTTCACCAAACCTTTCCAGGTTTCAAACAGGAGGTAGGAAATGCCCCAGTTTTATGGATTCTTTTTCATCATCTTAGCGGTTATTTTTCTGCTCTCGAGCATGATCAAGATCGTTCGGGAGTACGAACGGGGAGTGATCTTCCGCCTGGGACGTCTGCTGCCTAAGCCCAAGGGGCCGGGCCTGATCATCCTGATTCCGATGATCGACCGCATGGTCAAGATCGGCCTGCGCACGGTTGCCATGGATGTACCGCCCCAGGATATTATCACCAAGGACAACGTCTCGGTGAAAGTCAACGCGGTGATTTATTTCCGGGTGATGGAGCCCGATAAGGCCGTGGTCGAGGTCGAAGATTACATGTACGCGACCAGCCAGCTCGCGCAAACCACCCTGCGAAGCGTACTGGGCCAGTCCGAGCTGGATGAGCTGCTCTCCGCGCGGGAAAAGATCAACGAACAGCTACAGGGCATACTCGACCGCCACACTGACCCGTGGGGGATCAAGGTCTCCACTGTGGAGGTCAAGCATGTGGACCTGCCGGAGTCAATGCAGCGCGCCATGGCCCGCCAGGCAGAAGCCGAGCGCGAGCGCCGCGCCAAGGTAATCAACGCAGAGGGCGAGTTCCAGGCCTCCCACCGCCTGGCCGAGGCCTCAACCGTGATCCAGGCACACCCGATGGCCCTGCAGCTGCGTTTCCTGCAGACGCTCACAGAGGTGGCCAGTGAAAACAACAGCACTATCGTCTTCCCGATACCTATCGACCTGTTCGAGCCCTTTATCAAGGCTAAAGAACTGCAGCTCAAGGCTGAGGCTGAGAAAAAAGAATAGTTCGTCTTTGACCTGTCAATTTAACTGAAATCAGGTGGCTGCTGTTGTCCGGATGCTCGCTGTCCCGGATTGCGGGAATTTGCAAGAAGGGCTCTTGAATGTTTGAGATGCCTCCTGTTTTGACTGATACGTCCGGAGAAGAAAAGTAAAACCAGGAATCCATAGAACGATGACCTCAGACAGCTATTTGAATAAAACGCCCGCCACACAGGCCAGGGGATACGACCAGGTTATCGATTTTTTTAATAACATCGGGCTTAGCCGTGAAGCCTCGATGTACGTGAAAATGTTCCGCAACATCGTCCCCTGGCAGTTTACCGTTGTGCTGATCAGTGCCGAGTCCCTGAAACGCTCTTCCCGGACCGTTGCTCTCGACCTGTCTTATCTCTGCGGCCTGGGGCTTTACCCGGTGATTGTGCTCGATAACTTTCAGGCTGCTGTGGGCAACCTCGTTAAACCGCTGGAGGATCTGCCTGTAAAGAAAAGCACACAGGGAGGGCTGATCCGCAAACTTACCCTGACCAACAACCGGCTGGTCAATGCGGTAAGTGCCTCCGGGGGAAGAGCGACCAGTATTTACAACGAAATTTTCAGCCTCAAGACCCCGGTTCCCAAAGAACCCGATTTCGATTTCCGGCTGCTGGTGGACTATATCGACCTTGCACCGATAAAATCTACGGTGCGCAATCAACACATACCAGTAATCAGTCCGCTTGTGATGGACAGCAGCGGGCGGATGGCCGTGATTAGCGCCGAGAAAGTGAGTAAGGCGCTCTGTAAGCGAATCACCCCCCAGAAATTTATCGTGATCAACGAGCAGGGTGGTATCCTGGACCGGAACGGGAATTTGGTGCAAAACATAATCCTGAGCACGGACTACCAGTCTCTGCTAGACTCGAACATGCTCGACGATTCCGCCCGCCAGCAGCTTGAGGCCAGTGTGCGCCTGCTTCGGGAAGTGCCCAACCTGACCCTCCAGTTCGCCTCGGCAGGAAACCTGCTTTACGAGCTGTTCACAGTCAAAGGGCAGGGCACTTATATCCGCGCAGGGCACGAGATACGCCAGGCTGACTCGTTCGACAAGCTCGACACAGACGCCTTGCGCGAACTGATAGAGGATGGTTTCGGCAAAAAACTGGTGGAGGATTATTTTGAAGAGGAGCCTCTCCAGGTGTTCTACGAGCGGAATTATCACGGCGTTGTCGTGGTCAAGCCCCTGGAGGGCGATATCTACTACCTGGACAAGTTCGTGGTGGGCCGGAAATGGCAGGGCGAGGGTATGGGCGCTCCGCTGTGGCGCGAGCTTACCAAGCATTACAGCAAGATAATCTGGCGGGCCAGCCCGAGCAACGCGATAAACCGCTGGTACCAGGAGCAGGCGGAGGGCTTCCAGCGCACCCAACAGTGGGACGTCTATTGGATCGGCCTTTCCCCCTCCGAGGTGGGAAAACTGATCGACCGGGTGAAAAATATAAGAAGAACCGTGGTTTAGTCTGAATCCCTTCGGGCCAATACCGGATTAATGCCTTAAATTGGCGATAAACGAGTCTACTGGAACGACTTTTTCAGACTCTGATCTTTCCCTTAAATGATGGGGCACGGCACTTCGTGCCCCTTCGGGTTATTCCCCCTTTTTAATAATCGAGAATGACAGCCGGTAATAATTCGCTTGAAAGGGCGGTACAGTCTATCTGTACAGAAAACCTCGGGCTGTCTCCGGATGAGGTTTTGCTTCTCGTTGCCGACCCGCCGCGTTATAAGCTGGCCCACCGGATGGTAGATACTGCCCGAAAACTGGGTTTCGCCTGCGAACTTCTTCAGGTTGGCCCGGTGGAAAAAGCAGGAGCGGCTCCGGAGGAATTTTCGCGCAAGACCCTGGCCCGTTATCCGGCAGCCCTGCTTGTCACCTCCCGCTCCCTCTCGCATACTGAAACCCGCCGCCAGGCCTGCTACGCTGACAGCGTTCGCATTGCCTCCATGCCCGGGGTGACTGAGGAGATGATTCTCCGGCTTTTCACTCCCGGAGCTGCCGAGGAAGTCAGCCGGAGCACCCGAATGCTGGCCGAACGGCTTGAGAGTGCCGGCAATGTAAGCATTCGCACAGAACAGGGCACAAATCTTGAGCTTTCTCTCAAAGGAAGGAAAATTTATCTGGACACCGGGCTTTACCGCGACCCTGGAGCCTTCGGCAACCTGCCTGCCGGAGAGGTGAGCACCGCACCCGTGGCAGGAAGCGCCAGAGGAAAGCTGGTGGTGGATGTCGCTTTCGCCGGGCTGGGAGCAGTTGAGAATCTCTATCTGGAAATCGATAATGGCCGGATAGTGGCGGCGCATGGTCGCCGGAGCCGGGATTTGCTTGATCTTCTCAGCGGCCCGGCCGAGCGCGTACTGGGCGAGTTCGGTATCGGGACAAACCGCCTGGCAAATCCCTGCGCGATAACGCTGGAGGCCGAGAAAGCTCACGGCACAGTGCATTTCGGATTCGGGGACAACCGCTCTTTCGGAGGCGAAAACCTTGCCGAGGGCCACTGGGATGCTGTGATCCATTGCTCGGGTATCGAGGTGGACGGGAAAGTGCTGGAGCTGGGCAAGTCACTTGGCTTACAGGAATAGAACCTTGATGAAATAATCTATCAGGGCAGGGTATGCCGTGTCTCCGCACTTTAATCGAAAGGAATTCCTCG
>JAUVUV010000349.1 GCA_030604975.1 Candidatus Glassiibacteriota bacterium
CGTCATTCAGGTTGCGGTAGGGCTCGCCCTGCGGAAGAGAAAGCGCAGCCACGAAATTTCCCCGTACCGGCCTGCCATCGATACCGCTGACAACCTCGCCCTCGATCGTGCCGAACTGCAAGGAAAACTCAGGCGTGGGATAGAGCATGGAAAGCGAGACCATGTCGTCGAATTCGAGGCTCTTCATCGGGTTGGTTGAGCCGTCAGGAGGGTTGGGAATGGCTATAGAAAACATGGTCGGCGTGCGGTTTGCGCTGATCCTCAGACTGACCAGGTCGCGTATCGGGCTGTGCACCAGGCCGGCGAAATGGCCAAACTCGTGGTTGAAAACCCCCTGCATGCTCAAAGCTCCAGCGGTATTGTCCACCGCGAAATCGGTATCTGCATAAGGGCCACCCACATCCCATCGCACATCGCAATCGATTATCGTACCCGCCTCCCAGACACCCTCGGGAAACTCCGGGAAATCGATCCGGCCGTCCCGGTCATAATCCAGACCCTCCGGCCCGACAAATGTTCTTCGGCTCAGCACGAACGCCCGGGCGCTGGCAATCGCATCTTTCTGGATCCCGTGGATATATTCGCTGTCTGCGAAGGTGATGATATTTACCATGTCAAGCTTGTGGTCGGAAATATCTGTGCGGCTGCCTGCATAACAGTACTCAATCCGCGCAGTGGACACGGCGTTCCACTGATCGAAAGACCACTTGACCGCTTCCAGCGCCTGCTCCGGAGTGACCCCGTACGGGCTTTTCCCGGCAACCGAATCCGGGTTGAAATACCAGTTGACTTTACCCTCTTTCACCGGCCCGTAATCGCGGGAAAGGTCCCAGCAAATGTCCACCGGCTTCTGAAGGATACGTGAATACCCTGTCTGTACATTGCCTGCAGCCAGCCGGGGCTGCGAGGTTTGCGCCTTGCGCTTGCCCCGGCTGCCTGAGAAGCCCGCCGGGAAAGTGAACTGTTTCTGCTCCGGCGTCTTGCCCAGGTAGCGATAGATCGTGGCCTTGAAATCCGCCAGAGGCATCGGTCTGCCCGGGGGCACAAGGTGGCCCTCCGCGCTTAATACCGGTTCTGCTGGATCAGCACTTGATTCTATGTACGGCATACCCTGTTGATCAGCAGTTATCCGGTAAACTGCTGAGGTGATACCATCCAGTTCGAATATTTCGCCTTCGAGGTTTTTCAGGAAAAGAACTCCCTCCTCCCTGGAGTAAAAATCCGGCGCTCCAGGCACTATGTAAGCCACGACTCCCACCACCCCGCCCGGAACCCGCACCTCAGGACTGGACAAGGACGCGCCCTTTAAAGTCTCAACAGTACTGATCCTGTAGTAGGTGTAAATGCGCCCGTTTTCGAACCGGGACTGGCCTGAAAGCACCTTGGCGTGCACGATTGCATCCGCAGCGTGGACCTGCTCGCGAAGATCGGTTGTGCGCGACTGGTCCGCGACCGCAGAGGAGGTAACGGACAATATCACAGACAGACTGATAAATAAAAACCTGCTGAGGGGCAAATGAGACATACGATTTCTCAATTTTTAAGAGATTTTCCGGATGACAAACAAGTCAAGTCCGATTCACTTTATTAAAATCATCTTCCTGGTTATTGACGCTTCCCCGGCCTCAAGGCGGTAAAAATAAACTCCGCTGGCCAGTCTGTTACCATTGGTTCCGGTTCCATCCCAGTAAACGGTATGGCTGCCCTCTTCTGCCTGGCCCTGAAACAGAATCTTTACCCTGCGGCCGCGCATATCGAACACCTCAAGACGGGCTTGCCCGGACGCAGACAGCCTGAATGTAATTGATGTCGAGGGATTGAAAGGATTTGGCACGTTCGGCGCGAGTTCGGCTCTGGGCAGTCGAGTATTTGAGATTCCCGGCGCGGACAGGTGAGAAAAAAGCTCCAGCAGCGCCCGGGCCCCGGGCCCTGCGGAAACCAGTTCAGGAACTTTGCCGGGTGAGAGTTTTACCGCTGAGCCGTCCGGGAACTCCAAACGCCAGGTATTAATTCCGATTGAGGCAAGTTCTGGTCCGACCGGTTCAGCTTTGTTTTTATCCGGAACGTTCGGGTCCCGGCCCGGGATGTAGCTTACTGCGCGAAGAACGAGCAGGAAATCATCCATATCGCCGGCCACTGTGCCGTCACCGTCGAAATCTGCCGCTCTCCGCTGAGCAGGAGAGAAAGCCAAAGAGTCACGCAGTCCGCTTGCCAGAACGAAAACCAGGAAAGCATCCCGGTAATCGAGCACCCCGTTGCCGTCCATGTCTCCCCGCCGCTGAAATTTCCTGGCGCGGAGGATATAAGAGCGGCTCCCCTGCGAAGGCGAACCTGCGGGATCAAGAATGGCGCTGTCGTTCACCAGCAGGTAGAATACGCCATCATAGCCTGCCGTTGCCGAGACAAGTGGCTGCGCTCCCCCGGCACTTGCGATCACCATTCCGCTCGAATCGAGAAAGCTCAGCAGTGGTTCAAAACCATCCGGGGAACTTTCGAGGCCTTGAAACTCCGCCACCAGAGAGTCCCCCTGGGAAAGCTCCAGCCGGTAGAAATCGAAATCCAGGGAATTCTCCACCACCGCCTCGCCAGTGACCACCTCGGCCCAGCCCTGCAGGCCGACCTGGCCCCAGGTAAGCTCAACAGCCCTCTCCCTGGAGTCGTTCGGTTCGTAAGGATCATTCAAGGAGGTTTCGGCTGGCGGAGGATAGGGATTGTCTGTGCTGTTTCTCCCTGGCCGGCGTTTGATAGAAAAGGCATCTGTGAATGTAAGAAGAAGCAGGACCAGAACGAACGTAAGCGCCCTGGTAATATGCGCTCGTGTTCCGAAATAAAGGCCGGGGCGGTTTATTTTAGCAGGAAAGTTGTTCAACGGATTTTATCGCTGTGTTTAGACTGGGTTTAGAATTAGTTGATTATATGCAAAAGAGTGCCGGGTGTCAATCCGCACAAATCAGGGGAGAGACCGGTTCAGGAGATTAGTTATCAGCCATTTGAATAACTGAAAGAGATTGCTGAGTAAACATTAGCGATAGGGCGGAATGCAAAACTTGCCAGGGAAACGAGCTTGGCAGGAAGGTTAAGAACCGCGGTTGTAGCAATTTTATCAGGGAGTTTCTCCTCAGCCACCGCCACCTGCCGGCGGAGTCTCTTCAGAAAAGACAGCCTCCCAGAGGCCGATCAATTTTTCGGAGGCTCTGAGTTCACCACTCATGAATGTGTTCTCGGTGAGCAGTCCGGTGAAAAGTACAGGACCGCCATCGGCCAGGATGATTGCGCCGTCAGCCGAAGGGGTGATGTTAAAGCGGACCTGGTTATTGGTGAAAACGCCGTTGACCAGGGCAAATGTATCACTGCTGACCACTCCTCCAAGGCGTATCTCTTCGCTCACAAGAATTCTGCCGTCCAGGTAAAACCCGGCGACCTGGACAAAAATCAGCAGAAAAGAATGGATGCCGATACCATCGGGTGCGAATAGCTCCCCTTTCCAGAGTCCGCTCAGCTGAGTTCTTGTAAGGTTCGCACCACGCTGGGTGTCAACAAGCCTGGCAGATACGGAGGTGAGGTCTCCGTCCGAACA
>JAUVUV010000271.1 GCA_030604975.1 Candidatus Glassiibacteriota bacterium
CCCCTGGTTGCCGGGCAGGGCTCCACCATCCGGCCGGGGTAAGGCGAGATCGCCACGCTGAATTTGCCGCGGCGCACGGCTTTCACCGGGTGGTCTTTTTGCCGGGCTGCCAGTTTTTCGATCTGTTCGAGCTCTTTCACCCGGCGGTGGGGGATCGTGCGCATGAGCTCTTTGGCCCTGGTGTGGTCTTTCAGTTCGGGGTGAATGTAGAGCGTGTCGAATGTTTTTATCATTTCTTGTCCTGCTTCTTCTCCTGAGGCGCGCCAAGAACGCCGAACAGCTTGCCTGCCGCAGGTTTACGACTTGCCTCGTGGAGAGCCTCCGCCTTTCGCTTGAGCTCACCTGCTGATTTTATTTTGAATGAAACAGTAAAAAAATCTCCCTCGAAAAACGGCGGAGGCTCCAGGCTCACTTCCTCGGGCAACTTGAGCCCTTTGCGGGCTGAGTGGAAATCCTTCTCGATTTTTTTCATCACCGGGTTTCTCTTCTGGCGCAGTATCCTGTGCACGATTTCTCGCCCGCCGGATTTGGACATTTGAGGGTCGAGCATTACACTTCGTATGCCCTTATCCATCAGGATATCCTGTACAGGGAGACTGTCGCGCAGGGCGATCTCACCGAGCAACTGAAGGTAGTTTCGCAGAAGGTTCTGACCCGGTTTCACTGCGCACACGAGCACCAGGACCGCCTGCTGGTCCTCTGTGGGAAAATTTGCCCAGAGTGAGGCCTCTCGCAGGGCCACACTGTTCCGGGCACAGAAACGAGCCACCGAGTCCTCGAGCCGGTTCAGCCGGCGAATCTCACCGAGAACTTTCCTTGAGGATCCGAAGCCCAGAAGCGGCAGAAATGTGGCTGCCAATTTCTTATCGCTGACACGGAATTCCCCGGCAAGGCGCTCAATCACTCTTGAGGTCTCGACCGCGGAGAGCCTGTCCTCCAGCCTGGCCAGGCGCGCCTTGAAAAGTTCGAGCTGATCAAGACCGCTCGAAAGGATCAGAGCGGGCACCTCCTCAAGGCCTGCTTTTCGCGCAGCAGCGAGTCTTCGGAAACCGTCAAGAAGCCGGTATTGCCCCCTGCCTTTCTCCATCACCCAGAGCGGTTCGAGGACTCCCGTTTTTCTTACTCTGTCGACCAGAGGGTCGATCCCCCGCTCAAGTGGCCATTCAAGTGCGAAATCGTGGTCGGTGCTGTCTATCTTCTCGATACCGATCATCTTAAACCGGGCGCTGTTTAATATATTTCCCTGACCCATTTATCTAATCCCTCCATCTGGAATCAATTATCCGTTAACTGTTTTTATGGGCGCAATCATTTCCGATCTGCTCCCCGGCCCATTTCTCAAGACGCCTATAGCGTGCGGCTTGCAGTTTTTTATTCCTTTTGCTGTACCCCAGAGCCAGAACATGCGATTTGGGAGCAAGCTCTTTTAATGCTGCCAGGCGCTGTGTATCGGTGAGTATTCCGCTTTCGAGAATCTTCCGGATCGCCCGCACGCGGTAGCGGTCGAAACCCCAGTGCGAAAAAGAAAGCTGATCCTCGTGGCCCCCGCGCTTGATAATCAGCTTTCTGTCGATATAAAGCACCGGGTGGCGAGCGGTAATCCGCAGCCAGAGCTCGTAATCCTCACAGACCCGGTAGTGGGTGTCAAAGCCGCCGATTCGAGAGAAAAGACCCCTGTCGATAAGAACCGAGGAGGGACTGATACGGCATATCGGCAGGCAGTACTCGAATATCCGCCCGCCCCGTTTGGCATGCTTTTTCATCGGGTTGACCCGCACTCCCCGCCGGACCCAGAATTCATCCGTGTGGCTGATCAGAAACTCCGGTTGCCGGTGGTGGGCTTCCAGCTGTAATCCGAGTTTCTCAGGCAGCCAGAGATCATCAGAATCGAGAAAGGCCAGCCACCTTCCGCGCGCCTGTTGGGCACCGAGGTTGCGACTGGCGGAAACGCCGCGCCTATCAGTTTTAATCACTTCGAGACGCCCGGCCCAGGAGCTGAGCAGGCTTTCGGTATCATCCGTGCTTCCGTCATCCACCACGATCAGTTCGAAATCGGTAAAACTCTGGTCCAGGACACTTCTTAGGGCATCACCCAGCATGTGAGCCCTGTTATAAGTGGGGATAATAACACTGACTTCAGGCAAACTGCTCATAGATTGAATCCAGTTTATAGCTTTCCGCCACGGGCCCGCGGGAGCCTCCAAGTCTTCATTTTACAGAGAATTAACTTAATATAGTTTCTTTTTTTATGTTGACAAGAAGTGTGCGTATTTCTATTTTAAAGTCCACAATTCTAAAAATTTTTACCAGTGATTCAGGGTTTAAAATATGCATTCAGGCTAATCGCCGAATAGCTAACATATTTATGTGTAAGGGAGTTACAACAGATGTTCAAGAATATTAAGTTCAAAATCGTTTTTATCCTTATCATATTTCTCGGTTCACTTTACTATCTCCGGCCGACTTTCTACCTGAGCCGGCTTCCGGCAGAGGACAAGAGGCTGATGAGCCTGTCTGATCCGCAGGGGCTCCGGGAGCTGGAGGAGCGAAGTATCAAGCTTGGGCTGGACCTTCAGGGCGGAATGCACCTGGTTCTTGAGCTTGACCAGTCGGAAATCGGCATGGCGGCGGACGAGCAGGAAGATGCAATCGACCGCGCTCTGGAAATTATCCGCACCCGTGTGGACCAGTTCGGGGTCAGCGAACCATTGATCCAGAAAGCCGGGAACGATCGGATAATCGTGGAACTGGCGGGTGTCGTGGATACTGTGCGCGCCAGGGCTCTGGTGGAGCAGAGCGCATACCTGGAATTCCAGCTGGTCAAATATCAGAACGAGTTTCAGGAGGTTCTGGCCCTGGTCGATGAAGTGATCGTTGAAAACGACCTCTACCTCCTGCCCCAGGAGGAGGAAGCCTGGGAGGCCCCAGCACAGGCAGAGCAGGAGCGCCAGGAGGAATTCGACCCGATGGATCTTTTCAGCAAGGAGGAAGAAGAGCCTGATTCTATCGAGAGCCTGGAGAGCGGGGCCGACATCTCGGCTGCCGAAAGCGAGGAGGAAAGCAGCCTTGACGAGCTTCTCAGGGGCGAGGGAGCACTGGCCGGTGAAACAAGGAAGCCGTTCAGTCAGCTCTTTTACCAGCAATCGCAAGGGCTGCAAACCGAGCGCCGGGAGAACTATCTGCTGGTGCCTGTGGACAGGGAACCTTTGGTCAAGGAATATCTCAATCTGCCCGAGGTGTGGGAGGTCATCGAACTGGCAGAGGTTGACAACCAGGTCGACTACCTTCGCTACCGGAGCCCGGACGAGGAGGACGTGCCGGACACGCTCGAAGTGCTCTGGGGAGATAACAAAGACAACTACGTCGGGCCGGACGGAGTGGTGTATAAGCTGATTTACCTGTTGAAAAAACACGCGGAAATGACAGGCGAGTTTCTCGCCGATGCCAACGCTACCCTGGGCGGCGGTTACGATCCTAAAACTGCGAATAAGCCTTTGGTGATGATGCAGCTCATCAGCGAAGGAGCCGATTCCTTTGCAACCATCACCGAACGCTACATTCAACGGGACCTGGCGATCGTGCTGGATAATATAGTCAAAACCGCACCGCGGATCATGAGCCGGATACCGGGCGGCAGGGCGCAGATCGAGGGCCAGCCGACCATGGAAAGCGCCCAAGACCTTGCTATCGTACTCAGGGCCGGAGCGCTGCCTGTGCCGCTCACCATTGCTGAAAGCCGCACGATAGGGCCCTCCCTGGGTGCGGATTCGATCCAGAAAGGTAGTAAGGCGGCAATGATCGGGCTGGCCTTTGTGCTCGTTTTCATGCTGGTTTACTACAAGTTTGGCGGGCTGGTGGCCAACGTGGCGCTGATTTTCGACCTGATAATTATCCTTGCCGTTCTAGCCGGATTCAACGCCACGCTGACCCTGCCGGGCATCGCCGGACTGATACTCACGATCGGTATAGCAGTGGATGCAAACGTGCTGATATTCGAGCGTATCCGCGAGGAATTGAGATCCGGTAAAACGCTCCGGGCCGCAATCGATGCTGGCTATGAGAAGGCGTTCTCCACCATTCTGGACGCAAATATCACCACTTTTATTACTGTCGTGGTACTGTTCCAGTTCGGTACCGGCCCGATCAAGGGCTTCGCCGTAACTCTGAGTATCGGGCTGGCAACCAGGATGTTCACCGCGATCTATGTTACCAGAGTAGTATTCGACCTCTGGACTTTGCGCAAAGGAGTCAAATCCATCGCTCTGTA
>JAUVUV010000204.1 GCA_030604975.1 Candidatus Glassiibacteriota bacterium
CACGATTGTCTATCAATATGTATTAATTCTGAAATTGTAGTTATGCGCTATAATTTATCACGCTATGTATAGTAAAAATCCAAACCGGTTCAGAGCCGGGAGCACTCCTCACTCTCCCTTCCTTGGCGCGGTGGGCCATTTGTTGATAAACCAGTTGATCAGCTCACGGTTTTCGCCCAGCCGCTTGATCTCGGCTTTGTAGTCTTCCGCAATTTTTGTCAATTCAGCCACCACCTCGGGATTGTCCCCGGCAACATCGAACCGCTCGCTCGGGTCCTCATCGAGGTTGAATAGCAGCGGCTGCTCGGGAGTGACCCAGTTCTCCGAGCGCTGGTAACCCGGCGCACCGCTGTGGTCGTAGTAGCGGAAATGGAGTTTCCACTTTTCGTGGCGCACGGCATTGAGATGTTCGCCACGGTAGAAATAGATCGTCCGGGTGGGTGAGTCCTTGCCCGCCAGAGTGGGCATCAGGTCGATCCCATCGATCGGGCGATCTGCGGGCAGCTCTGCTCCGGCAAGTTTCACGCAGGTGGGGAAAAAGTCCAGCGTGGAGCCGACCTCCATGCAGACCCGGCCTGCGGGCAGGTTTCCAGGCCAGCGGGCGATCATCGGCTCGCGCATGCCGCCCTCCCAGGTGTCTCCCTTGGCGCCGCGCAGCAGGCCGGCCGTGCCTCCCTTCAGGTTCTTGTGCCACCAGGGGCCGTTGTCGCTGGTGAACATCACCAGGGTGTTCTCGTTCAGCCCCAGGCGGTCGAGTGTGTGGAGGATTTGGCCCACGCTCCAGTCGATCTCCTCGATCACGTCACCGTAAAGGCCGCGCCTGGATCTGTTGAGAAATTTTTCCGAGGCGAAAAGCGGCACGTGCGGCATTGTGTAGGGCAGGTAAAGCAGAAAAGGGCCATCTTTCGAGCGCTCGATAAACGAGACCGCTTCCTCGGTGTAGCGCCTGGTCAGCGTGGTCTGGTCCGTGGGGTGCTCGATCCGCTCGTCGTTGCGCCAGATATCGGGGTTGTACATGTCGTTACTGTAGAGGATGCCGTAGTAATAGTCGAAGCCCTGCCGCAGGGGGCGGTACTCGTATGTGCTTCCCAGGTGCCACTTGCCGATACAGGCGCTGCGGTAACCGAGGGGTTTCAGCGCCTCGGCGAGGGTGATCTCATCCAGCGACATGCCCTGGCCGTTTCCCGGGAAAAAGACCTGGATCACCCCGGTGCGGATTGCGTTGCGGCCAGTGAGAAGCGCCGCCCGGGAGGGTGAGCAGACCGGGTTCGCGCAGTAGAACTGGGTCATCTGCACTCCCTCATCTGCCATCCGGTTCAGACTCGGGGTCTGGATCGTGGGGTTGCCGCCGCGGTTCCAGTCTCCATAGCCCATGTCATCAGCGAAAAGGATCACGAAATTGGGCTTTTTGCCATTTGAACCAGCCGATCTCCCTGAGCAGGCGGTTTCGAATAACGGTCCCGCAGCCATCGCACCCGCAGCCGTGCGCCCGATTTGTCCGAGAAAAGACCTTCTGTTGATAGATCTCATCTGAAACCTTCCGGATTGATGTTATATGAGATTTCAATTGTAGGGGCACGGCGCGCCGTGCCCTTACTGGTTGGGCTATTTCACGGTCTGGTCCAGAGGGATTCCCAGGCGCTCGTAGGTTCTTCTTCTGCCCTCCTTGTCGCTGTCGAGGATATTCCTGGCATAGAGAGCTACCTTTTCAGCCACAGCCCGCGGGACCACCACCACTCCGTCTCCGTCTGCCACTACCATATCCCCCGGACAGACAAGCACCCCGCCGATTTCCACTGGCCGGTTGATAGACTCAAGCTCGTTGCGCCCGGGGCGGATGCCCCGTCCTGTGTGGCGCATGTACAGCGGAACGCGCTCCTTTGCCACCTCGTCCACATCCCGGCTGGAGGCGTCGGTGACCACACCCACGGCGCCTTTCTCGAACCACTTGAGGATGTTGTTCGAGCCGATCGAACCGATATCCCCTGCCTCGACATCATCGATCACGATCGCAGTGCCGGGCTCGATTATCGAGACAAAGGCTTCCGAGGAGAGCTCCCTGTACCATTCACCCTCCCACCTGGAAAAATCCTCACCAGGCTCAGGAAGATGCCCCCGCTGGGAGGGAACGTAACGCATGGTGAGGGCGATCCCGCGGAACTGGTGCTTGAGCGAGTCCAGATCGCGCCAGGAGGGCTGAATCGAGTGATGTACCAGGCCCCGGTTCGGCAGGCCCACCATGTCCAGGCCGTCGGAGACATCCGCCACGCGAAGGCCCTCGTAGAGCTTGAGCAGGACAACGTTCTGCTGGGCGGTGTAGGTTCCGGTCTGGATAAAATTAACTCCTTTTCGAAGGCTCTGCTCCTCCGCGGTCTGAGCTGATGATAGCCGGAGGGAAATCGGAATCAGCAGCATAGCTGTCAGGATAAAGGCTCGCATGGGCACCCCTCGTGTTAAAAGTTCTGAAGTTTAAAAAAATATGAGGAAAATATTCGATTCCGGCAGCAATGGCACCGGTAAAACAGGGAAGGATTTTACAAAATTCAGCTTACCACTCAATAAATAAATCTCCCGGCCCTGGATGTCAAAACAAACTTTTTAGGGATTTATCACATCCAATGCAGGCGATACTCAGTCCCACGCTCTTTTTGTCTGGTTACCGCCATAGGTGCAGGTTATATTTGTTTTCAAAACAGACTGAAAAAAATCACGACTTTCAGGGGGCAAATGATGCGTATTTTATCCATTCTTTACCTGCTCTGGCTCACTTTTGCCCTGGCCTCCTGCGCACCCCGTCCCCTTTCAGACACAGAGACTAAAAAGTGGGAAATCCACAACGGCGTGCTCTCAGTCGGCGGGAAGGCAGTGATCGAGAATGTTCCGGACGGGGTAAAAGTATCTGTTTCCGGGAACACCGAGCATGGTACCTTCCTTCACCTGATCACGGATGATACGGGGGTCGGCATTCAGCGCTGGAGCGGATTCAAGCTGACCGATGCCGTGCGCCTTACCCCTTATTTCAGGATGAAACCCTGGTGGACCAGGCCGGCATTCGTGGACAGCGAAAGGGAGGTTCCGCCGGAGACCCAGGCCTTGCTCTGGAAACGCACGGACGGCAGAATCGGGCTTGTTCTCCCCCTCCTCGACCGGGGCTACCGGTTAACCCTCGAGGGAGACAACCAGGGTCTATGTATCATCGCGGACAATAACATGTCCCTGGGGGAAACCGGAGTAACCCTGCTGGGTGTGTATGTGGCCCTGGGCGATAACCCTTACAAGCTGCTAGAGCAAGCTTTCAGCACTGTGGTAGAGACTATGGACGTGGGAAGCCTGCGCAGTGAAAAACCCCTGCCCGCCTGGATCGACTACCTGGGCTGGGCCTCCTGGTATGCTTTCTGGCGGGACGTAACCGAGGAAAAGTTCCTGGCCGGAATCGGCTCCCTGGAGGATGCCGGGGTGAATCTGGGGTACGTTCTGTTGGATGACGGCTGGGAAAGCGTGAACCGGAACAGGAGACTTCTGGCATCATTCGAGCCTGACCCGAAAAAATTCCCCCACGGGCTGAAATGGCTGGTGGAAAAGGTTACCCGCGACTACGGCATACCTTACTTTCTCATCTGGCACACCCTGGAAGGCTACTGGAGCGGTATAGACTCGCTGAGCCCTGAGATGGAAATATACAAGACCTACCCCACAGACGGCCGCTCGAACCGGCCTTTCCCACCGCGCTATGAGAAATACCTGAAAGGGAGGTGGAATACGCTGCGGCCTGAATGTATCGAGGCGTTTTTCTTTGACTACCACGCCTATCTCTCTACCAAGGGCGTTGACGGGGTCAAGGTGGACAACCAGTCGGACCTGGGGTACATGACCTATGACCTGGGACCAATGACCGAGGTGATGGGCGAATACGTGAGAGCGCTGGAAAGCTCCGCCGAACACCATTACGGCCCAGGCAATGTGCTCAACTGCATGTCCATGGTAACTGACGCTATCTACCAGTACAGGAGAACCTCGATTGTGCGCACCTCCACGGATTTTTTCCCGGACAGCGCCTCGAGCTGGGGCCCGCACCTGGTGCTCAACGCTTACAACTCGCTCGTCTGGGGTAACCTGATCCAGCCGGACTGGGATATGTTCAAATCCGTGCACCCCTGGGCTGCGTTCCATGCAGCAGCCAGAGCGATTTCAGGCGGGCCGGTGTATCTCTCGGATGAGCCGGGCAAACACGATCTCGGACTGATCCGTAAGGTCGCCCTGGCTGACAGCCGCATCCTGCGCCCGGCAGACTGCGCCCGGCCCACAGCAGATATCCTTTTCCGCAACCCTCAGACAGAGAATGTTTTGCTTAAGGTATTCAACCGCAACCGGGCAGGCTCTTTTATCCTGGCAGCGTTTAACTGCAACTATTTGATAGAGGCAAGCGATACGATTACAGACACGCTGGCGGTGGCTCTGGCTTACGGAACCAGTGCTGAGGGTGTCTATGCGGTCTTGGAGTCAGGCAGCCGCGAGCCGGTACTGAGGAAGGCAAACGAAAGCTGGCGGGTTTCTCTCTCTCCTGGCCAATTTAAAATTTTCACAGCCTCGGCAGTGAACAATGGAGTCGCTCCGCTGGGTATCCCCGGCATGTACAACAGTGGAGGTATTTTCGAATCCTGCGGCTGGGAAAACGCCCTCACCTACAAGGCAAATCTTGCCTCAGGAGGCGAAATAGCATTCTACAGTGAAGGAAAACCGGAGAGAGTGACGGATTCTTCTACCGGTGAGGAGGTCAAATACACTTATGATGAGAGAACGAAACTTCTAACAGTGAAACTCGAAGGAACTCAACCGCGGAGCCTGAGCCTGGTTTTCTGAATTTGCAAGACTATTTATCTTGTCAATACATTACTGCCCGGTTAACTAACAGGTAGAAAGAAAAAAAATTATTTTTTAATGTTACTTTTGTAACCAAAAGTAACCAAAAGTTTTTTCGGGCCGCAAA
>JAUVUV010000505.1 GCA_030604975.1 Candidatus Glassiibacteriota bacterium
GTCTGGTCTGCGACTCTTTAATACCAGGTTAAACTTCAATTACCTGGAGCAGGGCGGCAACACTCATAATATAAACGGCTACCAGTTCAACCGCACCAAGGGCCCGGAGATGAATTTTGACTACTCCAATGTCTATCTGCCCTATTTTGTGCGGCAATATCTCAACCGGCTGGATTTTTCCAGCAGTTACCAGATCAAAAAAGGAATCCGGGGCAATAGCGTGAAAATAGATTCAACACTGAACGAAGATGGGGGGTTTACAAACCCCTTGGGGATAGAGTCGATCAACCGGGAAGAGCAATGGAACCCGAAAATCAGAATCCAGGCTAACTGGGGTAGAACAGGTAAGGTGCAGACCCAGTATCGTAAAACAGAGTCGGTCAAGACCGACGAACTGAAGGGCCAGGACAGGCGTCAGGTTACCCAGTCCAGGGACGACGACTTTACCCTGCGCTACAGTTTCAGCGCGCCCGGCGGACTGAAAATTCCTTTCCTCAGCAAGGTGAAACTGCAGAGCAACGTGCGCACCTCGCTCGGCTTTCGGCGGCGCCTGTCGCGCAGCTTCACCGAGATTACCAATGATCCGGATGCCGAGCCTTTAATTAACCGGGACACGGAGGATATCACGTTCACTCCGACCCTGGGTTATGATTTCGCCCAGGTGATCGGCAACATTTCCGCCTCCTACAACTCGCATAAGGACCGGAAAAGCGGAACGACCCGAACCACGATAACCATGAAATTGAGCGTACAACTCGATTTCTAAACATATGCCGGCATAACTTTTATCCGAGGCGCACCGGTGCATTTTACCAAAAACGAAGCTCGAACCGCTGTTCTCCTTTGTCTGTTTGCATTACTGGCTGTTACTTTACGGCTTTTCCAGTACCGTACAGCGGACCGGCCTGGTCTCCCGTTCGAGCCGGCTCCCGCTGATTCGGCTGTCCTGAACCGGGTTACTGAAGAGCTTGACAGCCGCAAACTCCCCCTGGATGTGAACTCTGCCTCCTCCAGGGCGCTTGAGCGTCTTGAAGGGATCGGCCCGGAGCTTGCCAGCCGGGTTGTCGAGGAACGGCGAAAAGGCGGGCCGTTCGCCGATGCCGAAGATCTGGCAGCCAGAGTCAGGGGCATCGGCGTGCTGACTATCGAGCGTCTAGCACCAAAGCTCACTTTCCGCAATACCGCGCGACAGGAGCAGTGAATGAGGTATACACTGTTTGTCATTGATGACGATCGCGACATGATCGAGCTGCTCAAGGAGATTTTCAGCGACGACGAATACTCCTTGCGCTGCTTCACCTCCTCGCTCAAGGCGCTCCAGGCCCTGAAGGAGGAGGGCCTACCGGACCTGGTGCTTCTTGACTTGATGATGCCGCGAATGGACGGCATCGCCTTTCTCGAACAGGTCCGTAAAATGAGCGCAAGCCTGCCTGTGATCATGATCACAGCCCACGGGAGTATAGAGACCGCAGTGGAGGCGCTCAAGAAAGGGGCGAGCGAATATATCACAAAACCTTTCAGTTTCGAGGAACTGCGTCTGGCAGTGACCAACGTGTTAGAGCTGAACCGCCTCCGCCGAAAGGTTGAGGCTATTACCCGAGACAGGCGCGGCCGTTACGCCCCGGCAACCCTGATGGGAGAGCACGAAGAACTCCGCAATACCCGTGAAATGCTGCTTCAAGTTGCCGCCGCCACAACCACCTGTGTGCTTCTTCGAGGTGAAAGCGGAACAGGCAAGAACCTGGCGGCCCGGATAATCCATTACAATAGCCCGGTGGCCGATGGCCCGTTCGTGGAACTCAACTGCGCAGCGGTGCCGGCGAGTCTGCTCGAGGCCGAGCTTTTCGGCTTCCGCAAAGGCTCATTCACCGGTGCATCTTCCCACAAGCAAGGAATAATCGAACAGGCCAACAGCGGCACCCTGTTTCTGGATGAAATTGCGGAAATTCCTCTGGAACTCCAGTCAAAACTGCTCTCCTTTCTGGAGAGCAAAAAGTTGCGCCAGATCGGCGAGGTTACCGAGCATGCAGTGGATGCTCGGCTGATTGTTGCATCCAACAGGGACCTGGATCAACTGGTTGCCGAGGGGAGGTTTCGCCAGGACCTTTTTTTCCGGATCAACGTGGTAGGCTGCTATCTCCCGCCGCTCAGGCGCCTGGGCCGGGATGTGCTGTTGATTGCCGAAAAATATATCGCTGAGTTCAACCAGCAATTTAACAAGCAGATCTCAGGTTTGAGTTCCGAAGCTGAAAGAAA
>JAUVUV010000417.1 GCA_030604975.1 Candidatus Glassiibacteriota bacterium
CCGGGACTCGTGGTTCGTGGGTTTTACTCCGGGAATCAGCGCAGCCTGCTGGGTCGGTTTCGATGACAACCGGGAGATGCGATTCATACAGAACTCAGTGCAACTGGGGGTCACCGGCGCGCGGGGAGGTGCACCGATGTGGGTGATGTTCATGCTCAAAGCCACTGAGGGCAGGTCAAGCCAGGATTTTCCGATCCCTCCGGGGGTGGAGTTTGTCGTGGTCGATGCCTGGACCGGCATCCCGCCCTCTTCTGTAACGCCGGCTGTCGAACCGGTCAGAGTCGCACTCCTTCCTGATCAACTAGAAGCCCTGCGCCAGAAAGGAAGCCTGGGAGAGACAGACACGCCTGTGCCGGATTTCGATCCGCTGGAATTTTAGGAGACAGGAGACAGGCGTCAGAAGTCAGAAGAAAAGATTAAAAGAGAAAGAATATCGAAAGAAAGAAACTGCAAAAACTTTTCAAGATTTAATCGAAAAGAATTCCTCGAAGTTTTGCTTCGGGGTAATCCCCGGGGGATCAATATGTAATCCCCCTTAACAAAGGGGATTGAGTATTTAATCCCCCTTTGGAAAAGGGGGATACAGGGGGATTTCTCGATCAAATTCATCATTTTGATACTCCGCCGCTTGCCGCGGTGTAGTTCATTTCGTCTGGAAAAAGGCCCATCAGTTTGTACTGGGTATTTATGGATTGACCAGGTTCATTCTGACTTCTGACTTCTTTATTCAAAGGAGTTCTTCTGTGAAACATGTTGATTATAAATCCGTCGAACTGGAACATTTCCCTGATCCGCAAAGCAAAGGGGCCGGTATCCGCTGGCTGATCAGCGAAGCCGACGGGGCGCCGAATTTCGCCATGCGCATGATCGAAATTGAACCCTGCGGGTACTCCCCGCTGCATAGCCATAAGGGAGAGCACGAGGTCTTTGTCTGGAGCGGACAGGGTGAGCTGAAAATCGAGGGCGAAACTCTGCCGCTTGTGCAGGGCACCGCGGTTTTCATCCCCGAGGATGTCGAACACCAGTTTGCCAACGCCTCGGACACTGAAAAACTGGAATTCATCTGTGTTGTGCCGGTAAAAAAATAATGAGCTATTTTCTTAAATACGTGGCCTCCCGGCTTTTTTTCGGCACTTTCGTGGCTATTTTCGCGGTTTACGGAACCCTGATCTGGATCCACGAGGTTTTGTACGCAGGCCAGGGTATAAGGGACTACCGGTTCATTATCTGGACCTATCTCATAGTCCTGGTTGTCGTTTCGGCTCTGATGAGCCTCTGGGGCCACTGGCGGTTCAGCCGGATCATTGCCTCGGAACTGGAGCGCCTGCGTCGCGAGTACCACCCGAAGCTGCTTGTCAGGGCATACCGCAGGCTGATGAACTACCTGGAGGGCTGCTGGTTTTTCAACACCAGCCGGGTTAAGCTCTCCAAGCAGGTGGCCATGCGTTTCGGCGAGATTCTGCTGGGAATGCGTATCGAGGATGAAGAGGCGCTGGCGATTTACGAGGATATCCTTTTGCGCGAACCGGAAAAAGAAAAGTTTTACGATTTCCTTATCCGGTGCTACAGTCGAAAGGGGAGGCTTTCCGAGCGGAGTTTCAATTTCCTGCGCAGACGCTACCACGAGCGGCCGGACGACCAGCTGGTGGGAATCCTGGCCAGGGAATACACCCTGCGCAGGAAACTGAACTACGAAAGCGAACGGGTGCTTCTCAGATGTCTCAAGCTTTATCCCAAGCACCGCACGAAAGTGCTCAGCTTCGCGCTACCCCGCCTTCTTACCTACAGGCGAACCGACGACAACGCCGCGCTCTTTTACATGGCCGCAGCAGAGGCAGGCCAGGGAGTGCAGTTAGCGCCGATCCTTCGCGAGCTGGAGGAGCGCTACCAGGAAAAGGGAAGAGACGATGCGCTGGCTTACCGGCTGGCGCAGGTGCTTCACGACTACAAAATCCCGGAAAAGGATGAGTCCGGTGAGAAAGCCTCGTTCACCGCGGAGGAGGGCTCGGCCGGTTGGGAATTTCCCGAGCAGGAGGGCATCTTTCGCCTGGAGGGGCTCGACTATGGCGAGGAGAGCCTGGAGCGCCAGGCAGAAGAGGAGGCAGCTGATCAACCGGGGATGAGCCTGGGCAGCCGGTTCTACGCACTCAAACAGCGTCTTTTTGCCGCCGGCAGATCCACAGTTGGCAGGATGGGGAAATGGGCGATAACGCTTATTGTTATTATCCTGCTTGCAATTGGCGCCTGGTATGCCCGTCCACTGGTGGAGCGCGTGAAAGTGGCGGTGGGAGGCAGGCAGGAGCCTGGCATGCCGGTAAAGGAGAAAACCCTTGCACGTGAAAAAGGAGCGCCTGCCGGGACCCGTTTCACAATCCAGGTGGGGGCGTTCGGCGACAGCACCAGGGCAGCGGATTTTGTCAAGCGCCTGGAAGGCCGTGGGGTGGAAAGCTACCTGGTTCCGCCAAAAGAAAGCGACAGGAGGATTTTCAGGGTGAGAGTCGGCGCGTTCGCCTCGGATTCTGCAGCCACCCGCGAAGCGCGTTCCTTAGAAAGCGAGCGCCTGATCGAAGAGTGGAGAGTGGTGCCGTACAGCGAATCACGTTAAAAGGAAAGTGTTAGAACTAAAGAACCTAAAGCCTTTTAATATTTTTATTATCTTACCTCAATTGTTGCTTTCCACTTCACAAAAATTCTGTCGAAGAAGATTTCCCTAAAACCACCGGTACCCCTGAACATCCAGATTTGTCAGGCCCGCCTCCCTGGCCCAGGCAACAGCCTCCCTGTACTCCTCTCGCGTGATCCTGCGGTTGATCTGCGGGTAGTCGCCCGCCTTGTAGGTCGGCCTGTACTGGGACATGAGATTCACGTATGTGTCTTTCGGCAGGTTCTCTGCGATCCACTCTATCCTTTCTTTTGTTCCGCTCACCCGGTTGGGCATCACCAGGTGGCGGATCATCAGCCCGCGGTACATCAGGCCGTCGGAGGCAGGCTTTGCCACACCCACCTGGCGGTGCATCTCCAGCAGAGCCGCC
>JAUVUV010000282.1 GCA_030604975.1 Candidatus Glassiibacteriota bacterium
AAGAAGCTGCGGTGGAGGAGGAAAAAGCTGAGGCTGAAGAACTGGTAGAAGAGGCTCCGGAGGGTGAGGAGGCAGTAGGTGAGGAGGAGGAGCCGGAGGATGCTGAGGAAACCGAGGATACCGGGGAAGAAGCTGCGGTGGAGGAGGAAAAAGCTGAGGCTGAAGAGCTGGAAGAAGAGGCTCCGGAAGCTGAGGAGGCAGTGGGTGAGGAGGAGGAGCCGGAGGCTGCTGAGGAAGTCCCTGAGGAAACAGCGGAAGTCCAGACCGAAGAGGAAGCAGTAGTAGAGGAGACTTCAGAAGCCGAGGTCACGAAAAAAACCGGAAAGAAAAAAAAGAAAGGCAAAGCCAAGGCGGCCGAGGATAAAGAGAAGGTTTCCGACGAGCAGGAGAAAAGCGGTGAATCCGGCAAGGATGATTCGGGAGAACAGATCGATATTAACCAGGAAGAGATCGAAAAGCTGTTCCAGTAAAGCAAAGGTTGAACGGAGAATTAACAGTTATTCTTGACTTTACGACCTTAGGCAATTAGCTTGAAATCGCTTTGCTCTTTTCTAACTTGAACACCCAGCAACAAGGAGGTAATTGCGTGCCGGAAGTTCTTATCGAGGAAGGCGAATCTTTTGAAAAGGCTTTAAAAAGATTCAAGAAAAAGTGTGAAAAAGCCGGGATTCTTTCCGATCTCCGCAAACACAGACACTTTGAAAAACCAAGCGAAAAACGCAAGCGCAAACTAAACTCGGCAAAAAGGAAACTGAAAAAGGATTTTACCCGCCGTTGATTTTCTCTACCGCCGGGATCTTTGTGAGATTTATATGATTGTTCTTTTGAGTAATCAGCAAAGGGAGGCCTTTAACAAGTTTAAAGCTGTTAAAGGCTTTTTTTATTTTTACTTCTTTATAGCGACTAGCTGTTTGCTGTATTAAAATTTGGAAGTGGATTCACTTTTGACATCCCGTTATCCATGGTCAACCAACAGACCCGAAAAATACTTGAATACGACCGCGTGCTGAAGATAATCAGCGAATACGCTGTAAGTACCGAGGGGAAAGCGCGCGTACTGTCGATTGTGCCGGTTGATGATTTGCAGTTTATCGAGGACGAGTTCAACCGGCTTTCCGAAATGATTTCGATCACCACGGGTGAAGCCAATTTCAGGCCGCCGGAGACCCCGGTGCTCGCCAAGCAGATGGCTCGGCTCACAAAGCCGGGAGTAGTGCTCGAGGCAGGCGGAATCGTCCTTTTCGGCAAATTGTTCGAGGGCGCCGGCCAAGTCAGAAGCTATATTATGCGAAGGGAGGATTCCCTGCCGATGCTGAGCCTGCTGGCTGGCCAGCTCGACCCCTTCGAGGAACTCCACCGCGAAATCAACCATGTGTTCGATGAGAACAACGAGGTGCGAAGCAGTGCCTCCCCTATTTTGAGCAAACTGAGAAAGGATTCCCGCGCTGTCCGCGAGCGGATTGAGAAGAAACTGCATGATATTACCGATCGCCTGGCAGAGCAGGGTTCTGCCGGTGAGAATTTTGTCACCCTGCGCCAGGAAAGATACGTGCTTGCAATCCTGCGCAACGAGATGCACAGCTGCCCGGGCATTATCCAGGGTGAGAGCGCCAGCGGCAATACCCTTTTTATCGAACCCGAGCAGGTGGTCCATCTCAACAACCGTTTGCGGGAAATCGAACTCGACATCCGGCGCGAGATCCACAGGATTCTCGCCGGGCTGAGTGCAAGCCTGGCGCAGAACCGGGAACAGCTGAAAGTCAACATCGACATCCTCGTCCAGATTGACAGCCTGTACGCCAGGGCCAGATACGCTAATCAGTATTCCTGCTTCAGGCCGGCACTCAACCGTGAAGGAGAACTTCTGCTGAAAAAGGCACGCCATCCTCTTCTCATCTCCAGAGAGGTCCAGCATGCTCAGCCAGTTGTGCCGCTCGAACTCCACCTCGAGCAGAAAGAACGCACCTTGCTTATCTCTGGACCCAACGCCGGGGGTAAGACTGTCCTGCTCAAAACTGTCGGCCTGGTTTCCTTGATGGCGCAGAGCGGGATTTTCCCACCAGTGAATGAGGGTTCCAGCCTTCCCTTGTTCGATGAGGTAATCACCGCTATCGGGGATGAGCAGTCGATTGATAAGGACCTGAGCACATTCAGTGGCCATGTCTGGGACCTTAAACAGGCGCTCGAAGACGGCACGCCCCGCAGCCTGATCCTTCTGGATGAGGTAGGGGTGGGCACTGACCCGGCCGAGGGAGCAGCTCTTGCATCTGCAGTGTTGGAGCGCCTTACAAGCCTGGGTTGTCTTACACTGTGCACAACTCATTACGGCGAATTGAAACTTCTCTTTGAACTGATACCTGGGCTGGTCAATGGTTCGCTCGAGTTCGACACCGAGAGGATGAAACCATCTTTCGTTTTCCGCAAAGGGATTCCCGGCCAGAGCTACGGTCTGGCCATCGCGAAAAACATTGGCCTGGATCAGTCTGTGTTGGCCAGGGCTGAAGAGTATATGACAGGAGCGGTTGTCAATATCAACCAGTACATTGCCCGGCTGGATGACCAGCAGAAAAAACTCACCCGGCAGCTCGAAACAGTGGAAGCTGAGCGGGTCGAAATCGAGCGCAGGGCTCGAGCGCTGGAAGATAAAAAAGGCTTTCTCGACCAGCGCGCCGATGAACTGGAGGAGCTGGAGAAGAGTTTCGAGGACCGGATGGCCGAACACCTGCGCCAGGAGCTGCTCCAGGCACGCAAGGAGGTGGAACAGGTGATCGCCCGGCTCGAGCGCGAATACGCCGAGGGGGAAAACGCCAGGGAGGCGGCGCGAACCGCGCGCCGTGCCCTGGAGGGCAGGATACGCGAGATGAAAGACAGCCACTCAGCACTTGCCACACGTAAGATAGTCGCCGAAAAAAGAGCAGAACCTATTGCTGTCGGCGACCGGGTGAAGGTTGCCCACCTCGGACTGGAGGGGGAGGTGGTGGATGGGCCGGACAGCTCATGTAAATACACAGTGGTTGCAGGCCGCGCCAGGATGAGTATTCATGGGGAGGAACTGCAGAAAATCGATCACGGGAAATCCCGTGAACAGAGGGTCGCCTTCGATCTGTCCTCGATAGGCTCGACCTCCGATACTGCGGAAGTGAGTGATAAGCTCGACCTGCGCGGCATGCGCGTTGACGAGATCGGCCAGGAACTCGACCGTTTCCTCACCGGTGCCGATATGAGCGGCCTGACACAGGTGCTTGTGGTACATGGTAAAGGTACTGGAGCCCTGCGCGCGAAAGTGTCCGAACTGTTGGCTGTGGATAAACGCGTGGAAAGTTTCCATCCGGGTGCTTGGAACGAGGGTGGGATCGGGGCGACGGTTGTCAGCCTGGCGCAATAGCCGGGCAAAATCGGTATAAGTTGATGGTTTTATCTTTTTAATAAGAGCGCGGGATTATGGCTGCTTTTCTGCCTGATGATTTTATCGACAGGCTGCGTGAACAGACCGATATCGTGGAAGTGATCGGACAGTACGTTTCCCTGAAAAAAAGGGGTAAAAACTGGGTCGGACTGTGTCCGTTCCACAGTGAGCGCACTCCCTCATTCACCGTTACCCCGGATAAGAATTTTTATAAATGTTTCGGCTGTGGCGTGGCAGGGGACGTGTACACTTTCCTGGTGGAGCATCAGAAACTCACTTTCATGCAGGCTGTGGAATTTCTTGCCGAGCACCTGGGTATCCAGGTTCCTAAGAGCGATATCTCTCAAAAAGAGGATTCAGAAAGGGAGAAACTGTTCTATACAAATACTTTCGCTGCCGAATACTATCACCGCCTTTTGGTCTCCGAGGATAAGGGCCGCGGTGCCCTGAAGTATCTCAGGGGGCGTGGCCTGGACCAGTCCCTGATCGATAATTTTCAGCTTGGCTGGGCTCCCCGGTCCCGGGACTCCCTGAAAAAGGCCGCTCTGCAACACGGTATCGAAGAACAAACCCTGATCGATGCCGGCCTTCTTCACCCCGCCGAGGAGGGCGAAGAATCTTACGACCGTTTTAGGGCCAGGGTGATTTTCCCCATCCGCGATACCAGGGGTCGCACAATCGGTTTCGGAGGGAGGGTACTGGAGGAGGAACAGCAGCCAAAGTATCTCAATACCCCGGAGACAGCACTTTTCCATAAGGGCGAGATCCTTTTCGGGCTC
>JAUVUV010000154.1 GCA_030604975.1 Candidatus Glassiibacteriota bacterium
GGCTGGTCCTGGGAACTGCATTGAGTACGACCATAGTATGAGGAGAGATATTGAGAAGTTTGTTCTCCGACAGTGGAAAATTATCTTCCAGAGCCGGATTTTGCAGAAGGATTTCCAGGATCAGGTTGAATGTGATGATAAGCACGGTTGCAGCAAACACAGACCGGCGGAAAAAGAAATCGTACTTCGTGCGGTCTGCAGCCTGGTCCAGGAAATCCTCGATGCGGTCGAGAACGAGCATAACAGGCTCGATTCGTGCGGCAAGGGCCTGAGGGACTGCCGCGCTCAAGGCTCGCCGCAGAACAAATTCGTAATTGTCATTTTTTAAAACTGCCATTGCCGAAGGCTCCCCGACACTCTCGGTTTTTTTCGACGCCTTTGTCTTATATAGATACTGGAAAATATTAAAGAACTTTAGATGCTTCATTCTCTCTTACACTGATATTACCGGTGATGTTCCGCTCTCGATCAGCATCTTTTCCGATTTTGAACTGAACTTGAGATAGGTTGAGTGAAAGGTCCGGCCGCTCCCCGGCTCCGGTCAGTCAGAGCGCATCAAAGCCTCGATCTCTTCAACTGATTTCGGGAGCGAGGCGCTTAGCACCCTGCAGCCGTCCTGGGTTACCAGCACGTCATCCTCGATCCGCACCCCGAGTGATTCTTCAGTAAGATATATTCCCGGTTCAACCGTAATAACCATTCCAGGCTCCAGAGGCTGGGAGCTGCCCACATCATGCACGTCCATCCCCAGGTAATGACCGATAGAGTGAATGAAATATTCCCCGTAGCCCGCCTCCTCAATGACTTTTCTGGCAGCCTGGAGGACCTCTTTCCAGGCGACTCCCGGCCTCACTGCCTCGATTGCCGCAGCCTGCGCCTTGAGCACCAGCTGATAAATCTCCCGCTGGCGGTCGCTGAACTTACCGTTTGCAGGCACGGTTCGGGTGATGTCTGCGGTATAATAGTCGAGTTCCGCCCCTACGTCCATCAGTACCAGTTCGCCTGGTTCTATTTTCCGGCGGTTCGAGTTATAGTGCAGGATCGCAGAGTTCGGCCCGCTGCCCACGATCGAGGAGAAGCCCGGCCTCTGGCTGCCCCGCCTGTGGAAGCCGTATTCGATCAGCGCTTCGACCTCGTATTCGTACATTCCCGGCTCGAGCGCGCGGATTGTCTCCTCCAGTGACCGGCAGGTAATATCGACCGCTTTCTGCAAGGTTGCGATTTCAACCGAATCCTTGATTGTCCGCAGGCTGTCGGTGATCCGGGACAGGGGCAGGATTTCCAGGTGCGGGTAACGATCGCGCAATTTTTTAAGCATTACCTCGCCGGCGCTTACCGGGCCTTCCAGAGGCGATGGGTCATAATCAAAATACAGCCGGTCGATTTTTCCGGCCAGGTAGGCGAAGGTAGCCTCGAAAGCGCTCCGGTCGACAGCCCTTGCCACGCCTGTTTTCTTTTCGGTTTCCGCTCCGGGTCCGAGCTTTGCACCGGTCCAGGCTTCGGACAGGTTTCCCTCCGCGAGATTTCTGGCAGGCAGAAAAAGGATTTCCGGACTTCTTGCCGCGGGAGAGAGCAGAAGCAGCAGGCTGGGCTGCTCGACTCCCGTGAGATAGTAAAAATTATTGCTCTGTCGAAAAGTCTCAAGATCCTTTTCCCAGGCCGCCGGAACAAGAGCGGCGGCGTTTTCGAGCTTTGCAAGAAGGCTGTCCCGGCGCTTTTTGTAATATTCCGGGCCCTGGGCCGAAACAACCGAATAGATAAAAAACAAAAGGAAGAAAACCCCCAATATTTTCCTTCTGACAATCATATTTTGCTCCCTCGAAGACCTGCCTCTGGATACCGCTCTCTGGAAGTGTGAATCTGTAAATTTGAAAGGAATTCTGTGCAATATGAATAAGAGCCGGACTTTTTCGAAGATTGAATATAGCCAACCCCCTCTGTAAAGGCAAGATAACGCACCTGCGAAGGAATTTCCCGCGACAAGGTCAAAAAGTGCTTAAAATTTGACACTGGCAGAGGGAATATCTATCATGGGATTGCTTTTTCTCTCTCCCTTGGGTAAAATAGAAATACATGGAAATCCCGGTTTAAGGTTCTGATCAGGCGATATACCATCAAATAAACATAAGAAATAATGCCCTTAGAAGACATTAAAGAAAAATTCGCCGAACTAACCCGCTCACTTAAGAAAATAAAAAGAGTATACCTGCTTTGCCACGACAATCCAGATCCGGATTCTCTGGCGAGTATGATGGCTCTGCGGTATTTACTCTCCCGGCATTTTAAGATACGTTCGAGTCTTCTTTACGGAGGCGAGATCGGTAGGGCGGAGAACCGGGCAATGGTGCGGCTGCTGAAAATACCAATACGTAACCTGGAAAGCGTGCGCTTGCGGAAGAATGCGAAGTTCGCGCTGGTGGATACCCAGCCTGAGGCCAGAAACCACTCGCTGCCCGAGGATGCGAAGGTTGTGATGGTATTCGACCATCACCCGCCCAAAAAACCAATGCGGAGCAGTTTCCACCACGTTTGTGAGGACCTCGGTGCCACAAGCACGCTGATGTTCGATTACCTTCAGGAGGCGGGGATTGAAATAGACCGGCGCCTGGCAACGGCGCTGGCCTACGCCCTGATTACCGAAACCCAGGATCTGGGCCGCGAGGCCTGCCGGGACGATATCCGGGTCTACCAGAAGTTGATTCCGAAGGTGAAGTTGCGCCTATTGTCCGATATTAGATACTCGGTTCTGCCTCAGGATTATTTCCAGACTCTGGGCAAGGCGCTGAACAACACTTACTACTACAAAAACATTGTCGTTACCCGTCTCGGGCTGGTCAACTCAACGGATATGATACACCAGCTGGCGGACCTTTTTCTTCGTTTCGAGCGGCGAAGCTGGTCGCTGTGCATCGGCTGGAGCAGTGATTACATTCTTCTCAGCCTGCGAAGCAGTAACATGCAAGCCCGTTGCGGGAAAATGATCGCAAAACTCGTCAAAGGCAAGGGTTCAGCCGGAGGGCACGATATGGTAGCCGGGGGAAGGATAAATTGCAATGGAATGCCGGAAAAGGAAAAGATAAAAACTGAGGAGCTGGTGATCAGCCGCTTTTTGCGGGCATTGGGACACGGCAGCAGCCTGGAGATTTTATCACCGGTTATTGATCACAACCAAAACCAGTCCGGCAGCCTGGAAGATTAACCCTAACAAGGCGTGGTGCTGCCATGGATGAAAGGTTCAGAGAAATTATCCGGCACTTTGTTTTCCCACGTTCAGGGCTTGAAGAGATTATACATATCCTGATCTTTTTCCTGGTTTTCGCCGCTCTGATTTTTGTTACCGTTTCCGTGCATTCCCACCTTCAGAATCGCAGAGAGCGCACCCGCCTTCTCAGGGCAGCAAGAAAGCACAAGCTGTCCAAAGAGGAAAGTTCCCTGCTCAATTCTCTGGTAGAGTCCAATAAAAAGGTCGATCCGCGGCTGGCTTTCGGTTCGATCAGAGAATTTCACCGTCTGTTCGGCCCCATGATGCACGATCTTGCTGGCAAGGTGGAGGTGAACCAAGAGGCGCGCAAGAAGCTGGGAGGTATATTTGCGCTCCGCAAAAAGCTTTTCGGCGAGGCCAGCTACCATTTCGGCCCTGTTACCAGCACAGTTCAGTTCAGAATCGGCCAGAAAATTACCCTGGAGTTTACCCGTAGCGGGAAGAAAAAAAATACCGCCTCCATAATCCTGGATGTCGATGGGGTGGCGATTACAGTGGCAAACCCGATGCAGAAAGGAGAGTTTATCCACTTTGTCAAAGGGGATGAGTTCAAGGTCGCCTTTTACCGTGACAATGACGCTTACTATGAGTTCCAAACCAGAGCCTTGAAGGACGTGGCGCAAAGCAGCCACCAGTTTCTGTTGCTGGCCCATGCGAACGAGATAAAGCGGATGCAGTCGAGAATGTTTTACCGGATGCCCACCACGGTACCGCTGAAATTCAGGCGTTTCGCCTGGGACGAAAGCCTGGAGAGCCGCTACCATAGTGAAAAAGAGGAGCTCGAGGGGCAAAAGGAGGGATATATCCAGGATCTAGGCGGTGGTGGAATGATGGTTATCACTGAGGAAAAGTTAACCGAAAATGATCTCCTGATCTTTGATCTGCAACTCAATCCCGAAAATATTATCAAAGATTTAATGGGTAAGGTGGTGAAAGTGGAGGAACAACTGGCCGGGGAAAAAAAACACATACACGTTCAATTTCTGAATATCAAGCCGGGGGAACAGAATCTGATCATGCATCTGGTCCAGCAGCACGAATTAAGTCAGAAACTTGATATTTAACTTCAGCGAACTGAATTCGAACCGGATCACCTTTAAACGCCTGGGATCAGGAGGCTAACTCATGAACAAGACAGCGAAACGGGCGGTGGTGCTTATTGATGGAGTTCACAAGGCGGACAATTCTATTAACGGTATCCGGGAATTAGCTGTCAGGCATGGTTTTACTCCGGTCAGGCTGGTCTGGATCGGAGGCACCGAAAAGATGAAAGACCAGGAATCTTTCAGCAGGGATTTTCAGGAGGCTTTTGGTTCGCCGGTTATTTTCGAAGGTGATGTGGACTCAGGCCAGGCCGACCCTGTGGAGGGCCTTCACCGCGCGCTCGAACCCCGGGACATCGACCTGGTGGTCCAGCTCAGCGGCTCGCCCCAGGTCAACCGTCGGCTGATGAACCGTTTCGCTTCTGTGGCGGTCGGTTACGGTGTCTCCTATATCGCAGGCGGCACCGTGTTCGCCGAGGGCAGCAGCGATATCGTGGTGGAAAAACCCAGTGAGGGGCTTTACGCCACGGACAAGCGGGTCGGAAAAACGGCGTTCGGGGTGTACGTGGCCGCCCTGATGAGCGGCCTGCGGGTGCTCGATACGCCCTGGAGCTCGATCACCCTCACCCACTCCCGCGGCGGGCCGCCCCAACCGCCGGTGCTGGCGATTTACAACGAGCCTGGTGACAGTCAAAGCGCAGAGTCTATGAGCCTGGAGGAGCTTTACAGCAGAAGGTTCAGGCCGGATTTCCTGGAAAAGCTGCTCAGTTTCAGCCTTCACGGGGCAAGCGATGTTTACGAGGATGCTCTTATCCTGAGCGAGTACCTCACAGCCTACGAGGCCGAGTACCCGGAGAGCGAGACTCCCAAAATGAATATTGTCGGCTGCCGGAGAGCAGGGGCTGGATACTTTCATGAGTTCGCCGTGTCGAATGTGGAACTGGGAATCCAGGCGGCCAACCGCTCCAGCGGCAATTTCATCCTTCACGAGGGCTCAGGCGGCGAGCACCCGCCGGTCAAGGTGGACGGTACGATCACTCTCGTGCCTGCGGATACTGACGAGGAACTCCTGGCCGATTTCCCCGGGCTTGACACCACGGACCTGATAATTCTCGCCCACTGCCAGCCCGAGACTGCAAACAGGGAGAAAATGGACTCAGTGGAAACCACTTTGCGCAAGCGGCTGCGGGATGCCCCGATTCTGCGCACCTTTTTCGAACCGGAGGTAATCGGGGATCCGGCCAAAATAAAACCCGCGCTGAAAGGAAAACGAGCAGCCTATTTTACCACCGCGCCTCAGATAGTGGAAAAAAGGCTTGCAACAGCTCTGGAGCGCGACTACGGCGTGAGGATCGAAAAAGTGAGTTTCACCCTGGCCCACCACCAGGCCATGCAGAACGAGATCGATGAATTAATGCAGAGCGCCTCTCCCCCTGAGGTTTTCCTGATGGAGATCAAGGCCAGGGGTGTTGAGGGAGCCAAATATGTCAGGGAAAAATACGGCATGCCGGTATTTTACGTGAATAATATTCCCTGCCAGGTTGATTCCGA
>JAUVUV010000416.1 GCA_030604975.1 Candidatus Glassiibacteriota bacterium
CGGGTGCCGATCACATTCGACGCCGAGCCCGTGGTCTACGATCTCCTTTATGAACATTTCGGCATCAATTCCCGCGCCGCGCTGTGGGACGCCCTTCATGTTGATACATGGCTCGAGGGTCCGGTAATTAACGACCCCCGTGAACGCCGGCTCGACAAAGGTCTTTTCCAGAACCGCTGGGGCTACCGGACAAAACCTCAGCCATATACTGTGGGCGATAAGACCGGTTACTACGAGGAAATAATCTACTACCCCCTTGCCAAGATAAAAACAGTCGCTGAGCTTGACAGCTATGACTGGCCGGAACCAGAGCTTCTCGACTTTCACCACCTCAACCAGTTGCGCCGCGAACAGCCTGACCGGGCGATTATCGCCCATATAACTCACGGAGGCTATTTCAACGCGACTTTCCTGCGCGGCATGGAGCAGTTCCTGGTTGATCTGGTGCTTAACACAAAGCTGGCCGAGGCGCTTGTCGAAAGAACCTCCTCCTACCTGCTGCGCGCGCTAGACCGGCTGCTCGAACAGGCTCCAGAGGGCTTCGATATCTTTTACGTTGCGGATGACTACTGCATGGAGAGCGGGCCTCTGTTCTCGCCGGAGGTATTCAAGCGGCTGTTCAAGCCTTACCTGAGGCAAATTTCCGACAAGGTTCACCGGCACGGGAAAAAGTTCCTGCTCCATGTCTGCGGCTCGGTACGGCTCCTTCTGCCTGATATTATCGATTCGGGAGTGGATATTCTCGAACCGATTCAGCGAAGGTCGGCCCTCATGGACCTTGAATCGTTGAAAAGAGAATACGGGAAAGACCTCTGTTTTTACGGCTCGGTGGACCTTCTCCAGATCCTGAACAAGGGCACAGTGGAGGACGTGCGCAGCGAGGTGCGCAGGAATATCGAAATTCTCGCGCCCGGAGGAGGCTTTATCATCGGCCCAGGACACACCTATATCCAGATCGACGCTCCGCTGGAAAACATCCTGGCAATGTACGAAACCGCTTACCAAGAAGGCGGTTACTGAACGGTTGCCAAACCATGCTGCCTTGCCTTAAATTAAACGGGGTATCCCCTGCCCCGGAAGAATTCACCATGTAACGGAATCCGCCGGGGTGTTTCCCTGTTCGAATTTCTTACCTGCCATTTCGCCGTGAGGTGCTAAGATGAAAAAGCTCGCGTTCGTATTAATTCCTCTCGCATTCCTTATTTTGGCTTCCGACAGTGTGTTGAACCAGCCGGCCTCAGCTCAACCCGGTGAAAAGGCCGCCCCGGCCAAAGCCGATCTCCCGTTTTCACCGGCTGTGAGAAGCGCCAGCTTTATCTTTGTCTCCGGTCATATCGGGGTCGATCCCGAGACCGGTGAATTTGCCGGCAATGATATCGCCTCGCAGACCAGGCAGACGCTGGAAAATATCGATGTCCTGCTGAAAAAAGAGTACAGGTCCAGCCTGAATGCTGTCGTGAAAACGACAGTATTTTTGAAAAGCATGGATGATTACGCGAAAATGAACGAGGTTTACGCCTCTTTTTTCCCTGGCCGCAAGCCGGCCAGGTCGACTGTTGAAGTCTCACGCCTGGCACTCGGCGCATTGATAGAGATAGATGCAATAGTTGAAGCTCCCGGATCTTTACCGGTAAAACAGTAAACAGTTGAAATGAAATCAGGACCATTCTGGTCGATCATCAAATGGAGAACAGATGACCCACTACTTGACAGACAGCCGAGCTCTGCAGGGATGTGTCAAAAAGGCAGTCCGCGAAACGCCGGTATTCGACATGCACACTCACATCTATCCGCCGCAGTTCGGGGAACTGCTGCTCTGGGGCGTGGATGACCTTCTCCCCTACCATTATCTCGGTGCCGAGTTTTTCCGCTATTCTTCTCAGACCCCTGAGGAATTTTTCTCCCTGAGCAAACAGCAGCAGGCCGAGCTGATCTGGGAGGCCCTGTTTGTTGATCATTCACCGGTTTCGGAATCCAACCGGGGAGTGCTGACAGCGCTGAATAAACTCCGATTCGATGTCGGCGCGAGGGATCTGAACGCATTCAGGGAATATTTCGCTAATGTCGCGGTTGAAGACTACGTGGACAGGGTGTTCGAGCTCGCGAACGTGGAAGCCGTGGTGATGACCAATGACCCGTTCGATGACAAGGAGCGCCAGGTTTGGCTTAACAGCAAGGCTTCCTCCGATCCGAGGTTCAGGGCAGCCCTGCGGATCGATCCCGTGCTGATGGACTGGGATAGAAGCGCAAGCCGCCTGGACGGCTGGGGATATAGAGTAACCTCCTTGCTTACTGAGGAGACTCTTTCGGAAATCAGCCGTTTCCTCTATGAATGGATAGAAAGGCTGAAACCGCTTTATCTGGCTGTCTCCCTGCCGCCGTCATTCCGTTATCCCGAGGAAAGCAAGCGCGCCAGGATTATCGAAAGCTGTATCATCCCGGTTACCCGCAAGACCGGCATACCTTTCGCGATGATGATCGGAGTGAACAAGCTGATCAACCCGCGGCTGGGCCAAGCCGGGGACGGAGTGGGAAGGTGCGATGTCGGCGCAGTGGAGGCCCTGGCCGGAAAATTCCCGGACAACCGCTTCCTTGTCACTTTCCTCTCCCGGGAGAACCAGCACGAGGCCTGCGTAGCCGCCCGCAAGTTCAGCAACGTGATGCTGTTCGGCTGCTGGTGGTTCATGAACAACCCCAGCATAATCCGCGAAATCACAGCAGAGCGGCTTGAACTTTTAGGCACGAGTTTCGTGCCCCAGCACTCGGACGCTCGCGTGCTCGACCAGCTGATCTACAAGTGGAGCCACTCACGGGAGATTATTGCAGAGATTCTTTTCGAAAAATACGAGGACATCCGCAGAACGGGCTGGCTTGTGAGCGAAAAAGAGGTCCGGCGGGATGTGAAAAACCTCTTTTCCGATAATTTCAAACGGTTCGTGGGAACCAAAGAATAACTATGAAAAAACAAAGGGGCACGGCATGCCCTGCCCCGATAATTTTACACTTACACCCAAATCTTCAGCAAAATAACTC
>JAUVUV010000313.1 GCA_030604975.1 Candidatus Glassiibacteriota bacterium
ATCAATGGCATGCCCACCGGTGTTGCTTCGCTCTGCCTGAGATGGAAATTACCAGGTCTTTACACGCTCGGAGTGGAGTTTCTCGAACATGCGGCCCTGATCAGGCGGCCTGCGGCCGCTAAGGAATCCGTGCACCTCAAAGAAAATAAACATATTCCTTTCATCAATCCATTTTGCATTATCTCTATGCAACTGCCTTAAATAATACCAACTCTTAATTCGTAAACTATTTTTACCGGACACTATTGAAAACAACTCTTGGAACAACATCCCTTGTAAGGATGAATGGTATCAATCTGCGACGGGCATGTCAGGAGAATCCGTTGAATTGTTTTTCAAGACTAATCAGCTTGATAATGCATTGTCAACACTTTTTTTCTTTTGAAGAGAATATAATCAGAGTCAAGCATATAATAAAATATTTGTTCCGATGGGAAAAACTATTTGATAAACAGTCCTGATAGATTATTTTCGAATTTATTATCCCGGAAACTACCGCATCTTTGGCATTTTTCAGCCAGCTGGAAAATCACCAGCTGGTGGCTGTGTAAAAAACCCCTGAGAAATGAATGGCCCTAGCTGAGGTTATTATAAATCCGCGATTTGCGAATTCAGGAATGGATAAACGTGACTCCCGATCCGAGTATCCAGTACTCTGGAGAAACAGCTCTATTGCCGTTTTGATATTAATCCTGGCCCTGTTTTGCTCATGCCTTAAAACAGCTCTATCCACAAGCGATCTGATTGTCCGCCTGGAACTGGCGACACTCTCTGCTTATCATTCGCAAACAATCCACCTGGTACTGGTCGATGAAGATCCGAATATTCTCTACAGCCTGATCAAATTCGAAAGAGTATACACCAGCCAGGATGAACTGTTGAGTGAATTCAACAAGGCACTCGCCAGCCACCAGGTCTCGCAGGGAGTAACCGACCGCACTGGAAGCTTTATTTTTCAGGACATTTCCCCCGGGCATTATTGGGTAATCACTTCAGAACCTTTAGTCATGGAGGATGAACGGTTTGTCTGGTCCCATCCGGTGAAGATTGGTGGGGGGGATAGTTCACATGAAGTCGTGCTGCAAAGAAGCAACGCGGCGATGATTCTCGCTTCTGGTAAAACTATTTTCTAAAGAAAATATAAGGAGAACTCTGAAAATGGTATTCAGAAAGTTTCTTTTATCTGCAGCAGCCTTTCTTTGTCTGGCTCTGCCTGCCTCGGCCCTGGAACTCGGTGAGCATCCACGTTTGTATGTAACCCGCCAGGGAAAGGGCAAAGTGCCGAGCGTGGAGCAGTTGCGCCGGCGGGTCACCAGGCCGGAATATGCAGAGACCTGGGAGCGGCTAAAAAATTCGAATGCTCCGCACGAGATAGCGCTGGTTTGCCTGCTTACAGGGGATACAACTCGGATTTCACGGGTGCGGGAGGCTCTAGGCGAAACCGTGAACCGGAGTGACCGGGTCGTAGAGCATAGCCTGGCTTTCGACTGGGCTTACAGCGCATTGAGCGAGTCGGAGAGAAAAAAATTCGCTGCCAGATTAATGGACTCCTCTGAGGAGCTGACCAAACGCTACAGGATCCCTACGGTTTACCACAACTATTGCCGCAACAGGCACATGGGCCAGGGATTTGCCATGCTTGCCGCCTGGGGTGACGATCCAAGGGCAGAGAAACTTCTGCCCTCGGTCGAGAAAGAGTTGCGGGAACTTCTGGAGATTCTCGGTGACAATTGCCGGGTGGACGACATGGCAGGACGGGCGGGTTACGGCGGGGGCTGGCCAGAGGGCTATGACTACGACCGCCATGGCGCTTTATACGCTATTCAGTTCCTGCTGGCCTGGCGCTCGGCAGGTTTGGGCGACCATATCAGCAAGAGCAATTACTGGCTCGATAAAGTGCTTTGGCTGCTCTACGGTACCGGCCCGGATGGCAGTTTCGTGCTGGGTTATGAAGACAACGACTGGCCGTTCGTAATGCCCCACGACCGAAAGATGATGACATTCCTTGAGGGTGAACTGGGCTCCGGGCTGGCCAGCTGGTGGATTGACACTTTTGCCGACACCCTGACAATTCCAGCCTACTGGGAGATTCTTTTTTCCGACCCGAGAGTGAAAAATCTCCCGCCTGAGAATCTTCCCACCTCGCGCCTGATTCCAGGTGTGGGACTGGCCCTGATGCGAAGCTCGTGGTGCGAAGACGCCACGTTCGTGCATTTCCACTGCGGCCCGTGGTATACCTACCACCAGCATGCTGCTCAGGGCTCTTTCACCGCCTGGCGCGGCAGGCCCCTGGTGATCGAACCGGGAGTCTATGACGGAAACGTGGATGAGCATTATGTCAACTGGCGTATCCGCAGTATCAGCCATAATTGCATTCTGGTCACCGACGCCAACGAGCGATTCTTAGGTCCCAATGATGTCCCGGTGCCTGCCAATGACGGCGGACAGATTATCCAGAACTGGACACTTAAGCCGGCCAACCTGGCCGAATGGCGCGCCCAACGCAAAATGCGCGATACAGGGAAAATCACCGCTTTTCTGACCGACACCTCCCACGATTTCCTCTCAGGCGAGGCCGCCGGTGCCTACAACCCGGACAAGGTAGAGCGCTGGTGCAGGCAACTGCTCTTTATCAAGCCGGACTGGATTGTGTTGTCTGATTATGTGGTGGCCACCAGCGCCGATTTGTCGAAAACTCTCGTTCTTCATACACCGGACCGGATAGTTGCCGGAAATGGGGTGGCAGAGACCGCTCCTGATGAAGGGGCACCGCTGGGGGCGTTCAGCCTGCTGCCGGAGGGGGCGGAGCTCAAAGTAGCCGGTGGGCCGGGTAAAACGTTTACCTACGGCGGCAAAGACTGGACAGGGCCTGATCCGTATAACAACCAGTTCGGGGTCGCCTGGCGATTGGAAGTGGGAGCGCCAGCGCAGAAAGCCACTACTTTTCTTACCGCAATCTACCTCCCAGCCCCTGGATCAGGCGAGAAACGCCGCCCGCAAGCCGAACTGATCGAATCAAGCGGGGAGACTGTTTCTCTCACTCTTGATAGCGGAAAGTACCGGGTGGAACTCGATCCCCGCAGCAGAGAACCATACAGTCTCAGCGGACCCGGGATAACCTACTCTATCTCCGGAGCCGTACTTGAAAACGGCTTGCCTGTGATGCAGATGAAAGTAGCGCTTGAGGGAGCCGTGAATAAGGAAATCTTGACAGACAATCACGGTCAATACCTGTTCGAAGGCTTGAGACCCGGGGAGTACCGGGTCAGGATTGTAAGCACAGGAATATCTGAAAAAATCCATATAACCGACCACAGTTTAGGCGAGGTGAATTTTGAATAAGATGAGAAAACTTAGTAACCTTGCAGTCTTGATATTAATTTCTGCTGTCTTATCTTCTCCTGCTTACTGTGCGATTACAGATGTCTGGGCAGTAGGCGACGGAGAGAAAGTCTACCGCTACGAAGCCCGCCATCACAGTAAAGAAAGCAACAGTGTGTGGGACGGTAGGAAAATCAGCCTGAAAGGCTTGTACAACGAGGTGCTTGCCTTCCAGGTAATAGTGGAGGCGGACAGTTTCGGTGCCGAAGCAGTGGAGGTAAGCGTAGAACCCCCCGTGCATCGTTCATCAGGAACAGTGATCTGTGCAGCGAGCCCTGTCTCTTACGGGCCCGGCGGGTCGATTGAGGTTTTCAGCCAGCATTACATCCGGGTTAAAACCCCCAACAAACCCCTCTGGTTCTTTGTCTCAGAGGCTTCTGCCCCCAAAAAGAGAACGGGCTGGATCCCGGATGCCCTGATCCCGCCGGATGCAATCCAGGGACGCGGGGGATTCCCGCTGGATATTCCCCGCACCAGGAAAGAAGTCGTGCGCAGCCAGAATGTTCTGGAAATAAACGAGGCACCTGCAATCCAGAATCAGGG
>JAUVUV010000278.1 GCA_030604975.1 Candidatus Glassiibacteriota bacterium
CGCAACGGCGCGCATTTCATGCGCCCGCCGCCCCCCCCAGGCCCCGGGGAACATAACATCCTTACTAATTTATGAATAATTCAGCTTAGAAAGGAGTAAATATTTTCAGGTGTCAGATCAGCGGGTGGGAGGCTCCTAAAATGTCAGCCTTTCCTCGGATTTTCTTGCATCTTCGAGCCGGATCAAGGTTAACTGGCTGCTGATAAACAGAGAATAGAATCCGTTGGGGCGGGAAACCAGTTCGATCAGGCTTTCTTCCGTATCCCACTTGGCATGAAGGATCACTTTACCCATTTCGTCAACAGTGGCGTATTGCTCGTAAGGGCGGCCGTATTCGCTCATCTTGGAAAGAAGAAATGCGTTAAACGTGGTGTTTTTAAGGAAATCGGAGTAGAATACCTCGATATGGAAAAGCATGTCATTATAAAAGCGGTATTCGACCTTGAAACGTTTCGGGTCCGGGTTAAGAGCCACCACTGAGGTAAAATCGGAGTTTTCGGGACTGAACGCTTCAGGTGATTGCACACCGCCCTCTCTCAGGTGTGATAGCACCTCGCCCACGCCCATTCCCCAGGTGGCCCAGTCGTAGCCGTGAACTTCGACCTCAAGCGGAATACTCTCGCCCAGCACATCGGCAAAGGCGAGCACCTCACCACCTGGTACCCGCTCTTCGCGGGCCCTGGCTAACGCCCTCCCGCCTGAAAGCTCCATCGGACTTTCCACCTGAGGAGTGCCGCCCTCTGCCATCCGGGCCGCTCTCTGCTGTCCCGGGCTAAGAATGATCCAGAAAATTACGATACTAATCAGGAACGTGATTAAAAACCCGCCTAGCACCAAAGCAATCATTTTTATTTTATCGCTCATTGGTTGCCCGGTCTGATCCTTTGAAAAAGATAACCCTCAAAAATACTCTCTATAAATAAGTTAATAAAAAGAAAAAAGATTGCAAAACGGAAAGATAACCGCAATCTGCTGAACCAGGTCAGCAAGGTGCAAGGTATATTCTATAGTTATTATCGTCTGAAAAGCGGTCCCACTTGAACCAAAGACGGTCAATGTCTAAAAGAGCCCAAGAAACTTCTTGCGTTTCGGTTCGCCGAGCAGTTTGATAATAAGCTGGGGTTCGAATTTCAGTTCCTTGAGTTTCTCCCTAATCGCCTCGGAATCCATGCCCTGCGCCTGGAGTTTCGCCACCACTGCCTTGGCTCTTGGCTCTTGCTGAGCGACCCTTTTCTTGATTATCTCCTGTCGCATATCGCCGGCCCTTTCCATCATCAGGTTGATCCGGTTACCCTCGGCGTCGATCTGTGCCTTGCGCGCCATACTGAGTTTGCCGGCCTCTCTCTCCCGGCGGATCACTTCATTCTGCTTGGCCCTGAATTTCTGCCCGGTTTGCATCACGCTGGACAGGCTCTTCATCGCTTGGACTTGATCACCTGCGCGGAAATAAATATCGGCAATCAGGATCATCAACTCCGTGGCGTGGATAATATCGGCATAGCGCGGATGGCTCTGGTAGGCCTCCTCGTAATTCTTGGCCGCTTTTTTCAGGCATTCCGCCTCAAACTGAGGAACCTCCGGCCAGAGTTTTTTCATTTTCTCCAGAATTTTCTTGTACGTCGCCCACTCCCCATGGGCATCCTTTTTCGCCTCCTGCTCCCTGATCAGCCAGCCGGTACGCAGGTAATAGCTCGCGACCTTGGACGTATCGCGCATTTCCGCGGTGACCAGTTCCCGGATAAATATCGCCATGAGATGCAGATTCATTGCCATGCTGAAATTCATCTGGTCGAAATCCACCTCGCTTCCCAGCATCTGGACGAACTGCTTCTGGGCGGGATTCATCTGAAGGTATACCTTTTTGAGCGCGCCGAAATCGCTGCTGGTATCCTCCCCGGGTTTCAGGAAATCCCGCTGGGTCGCTGTGTATTTACAGTGCGGGCAGTGCCAAAAATGGTAGAAAGGTGGATGGTACTGGTTAAAAGCCTCATCCAGCCATTTGTATTCAAATACATGCCTGTCGCTTTCCAAGCTTTTTACGATAAAACTCTTGGGCATTATGAAATAATTTTCTGCCTGAGAATTGCAAACCGGGCATGTGACTGCTTTTTTTACGAAAGGTGTTTTCGTATTACTCACTCTAACTGCCCCCTAATTGAATGAATATTGCAAGCTGGCATGCGGGAAGAGTTTTATCATTCCCGAACCTGAGGCGAAAAAATCACCTCTCCGACTGACCTGGCGGGGAAAAAGCCATTGAGCAGTTCCAACTTGCAAAAAATCGAACAATCTAAAAATACTTTACAATAAAAGTGCGCAAAAAACAAGTATTGCCTCATTCAGAACTATTTTATTCTGTATGGGTGCGGTTGCCTGCCGGTTTATTTTTATTTGATAAAAACGGAAATCAGCAGGGAGGAGCGATAAGCATAGGCTGTAAGCAAAAAGCATTTAAGGCAAGGTCCAGCGATTTACTTCAGAAGGATCATCTTGCGGGTGAGCACCTGATGGCCCGTTCTCAGACGGTAAAAATATACACCACTGGGCAGAGGCCTGCCCGAGCTGTCGTTGCCGTTCCAGTTGACTCTGTGATAGCCGGCCGGCAGGAATTCATCCACCAGAGTGCAAAGCCTTGCGCCGCGAAGGTTGAAAATTTCCAGTTTCACCATGCGTAATCCGGCCGGCGAATCAGCCGAGGGAATCGCGAAACTGATCGTGGTACTGGGGTTAAAGGGGTTGGGAATGTTCTGCTCCAGAACCAGAGTCTTAGGCAAGAAAGCCCCGGCCCGCCTTCCGTGCTCATTGATAATGGTCTCGACTCCTCCGAAATCCACTCGCTTAATAGTAAGCTCGGGCACGGGATTTCCTGCATTCGGGTTAGCGTTCCAGACCCTGAAAAGTTCGCCACTGCCCGGTGCCAGGCCCCTACTTCCCTCTGAGGCGAAGAAGAGAAGCAAAAGGCTGCCACCGGTGGTTTTGCCCTCGGCGTGAACCATACTTCTCAGCCTTTTACCAGGTGTGATTGTCAGGGGCTCGCCACCGGCTCTTTCGATTCCCAGTTCGATAAGCCCGTATGGCAGGCCCTGCCGGTTATCCAGACAAAAGACCACAGCCTCCCCGGCATCGGCAAGCCCCACGGTAACTGCGTCCCGGCGCTCATCTCCCAGCCCTGCAAGGAGTCCGGAGGCGGCTGGTTGTCTCCAGATTTCAAGCTGGATAGCCAGGTCTTGGGAATCGAAAATCCTGTTGCCGTCCAGGTCGAGGCCGAGCGAATCGATAAATGTCGGAGCGACAACTTTACCGAAAATGATATAAACCAGACGCAGAATGTCTGCGACATTGACTGGAGTCGGGTGCAGGCTCCACTTACCGCGCCTGGGTCCTACTTTCACTTTCACCGGGCCGATACTGTCCACACTGCCCAGAATATCCTCACTCGAGACATAGTAGTCGAACGTGGTTCCCAGAGGCTGACCCGCGATCTCGATTTCCCATTCAAACGCGCTTTGCCCCTGGGTGAATGTGCTGTCAAGACGCACGAACAATGGAGATCCGGCGCGTGTCTGTCCCAGGAGGGTGAAATTGACCCTGCTCACGCCCGCCTGGTCTTCGAAGCTGATCTGGAAAATGTACGGCCCGGTTGTATCCGGCAGCACACTGTCCGGCCTGGCGATAAACTCGATTGTGGGGGCCAGGGTGTCCACATCGACCGAGTATTCAAAGTTTGCCGTACTGTCCACAGCGCCGCTGCTGCCGGCTGCGATAATACGCCAGAGATTTGTTGTTCCAATCGGCAGCGCCGGCATGTCGAAATGCCAGTAGGAAAGCACATCTTCGGCCGTGGTCTGTATCGAATCACGGGTCATCTGGCCTGTGATAAAGGAAGGCTGGCTGCTGGGCCGGTAGCGAACCTGAACGCTCGTCAGATCGTCGCGGTCTTTAACAGTGCAGGTTAAACGGAAATCGGTTGGTGTGGCTGAATACTGGTCCGGGATGGTATCGAACCTGGTTATTTTCAGATGGAGTGTATCCTGTTCGATAACGGCAAGAAGCTGATCGGCGGCGATTGCGAGCAGGCTCTGTCTCATCCCGGAAGGCCAGTTAATCACCAGCGAGTCCACGGCAGTAGCGCTTCCCAGGCCGAAATGAAGAACCGGTTCGCCTGCCCCGGTAAATCCGGTTCCGCTTCCAAGCTGGCGGTAGGC
>JAUVUV010000426.1 GCA_030604975.1 Candidatus Glassiibacteriota bacterium
CGCACTCCCGCCGGCGCCGGATCAGCAAACCATCTTTCCCCGACCGTGAGTCGACAACTCTACTATCAAGATGACTACAGTATGGACATTTCATTTTTATTGGTTCAATCTGTCGCGGGCATGAGCTGTGGCATCAGAATCGGGAAACCTTTGAATCACCGACTGGTAGTAGAACTCTGCTCTGGATTTTTCACCGAGCTTTATCAAGCAGTCTCCGATCCTGACCAGTGCATCGGGGTGCTGCGGTGAATCCGGAAATCTTTCGGCTATGGCTTTATAACTTTCTATCGCCTTCTCGTACTTTTTCAGCGCCTGATAGCTGCCGCCGATATAAAAGTAAGCTTCCGCGGCCATGGGGTTATCAGGAAAACGCTCGATAAAATCGCTGAATCCCTCGATAGCCAACTGGTGGTTGGAGGAGTTAAAGTCCTTATAGGCGATGTCAAATATTTCAGTCGCGCTGATTTTTTGCGGCTGAGCCTGCCCACCGCCCGGGGGTGCCAGATTCGCCGCAGACATCCTGCCTTGTAAACGTAAGAGACGGCCCTCTGTATCAGCCACTCGCTGCTCGATCACTGCCATGCGCTGGCTCATTGAGCGCACGTCCGTGCCAAAATCGGCTTTGAAATTATCCAGTGCCTGGACTTTCTGACGGATCAGGCTGTCGAGCGCGGTAATCTGGTGGTTTAGCTGGCGCTGGTCCTGCTTGAGGGAGAAAATCTCGGCACGCAGAAGTTCTATCTGTTCGGCTGAGGCTCCTCCGCAGCCGGAAATGGAGACTGTCAGGCCGAAAAGCAACACAGGCGTGCAAAGGCCCACGCAAAGATTAATTCCCCTGAGCCAACCCGGCTTTTTAATGATTGGCTTTTGCATGGATATCCAGCCCTAATAGAAGTATTGGGCGCCAATGTTCCGGCGCCCAATCGAGGCTGAAACGGATGGTGGATTACACGGCTCAACCCACCGTAGATGAGGAAACAGCGAAAGAGGCATCGGATACTAGATCTGGCTCTTTCGCCAAGGTTCTCTTTTGGAGCAAAAAACTAAATCAAACCCGACATGGAGCTAATTCGTAACGATAAACTCGTCTCTTCTGTTCTTTGACCAGGCTTCCTCGTTATGCCCCGTGGCCGCAGGCCTTACCTCGCCCCAGCTCTTGGTATCAATCCGGTCTCCGGATATACCCGAATCGATCAGGAACTGCCTGGCCGAATTCGACCGGCGTTCACCGAGAGCCATGTTATAAGCTTCTGTGCCCCTTTCGTCGCAATGTCCCTCGATTCTGACGTTGATTGCGGAAAATTCTTTCATCGTGCTGGTGATTTCCATCAGAACCGGACGGAATTCGGGTTTGATGCTGCTTTTATCGAAATCGAAATATATCCTCTTGGCTTCAACTTCACTCTTGGCTCTTGCAAGTTTCTCAGCACGCTGCCGTGCCCAGATCGCCGTGCTGTCGACCTTGGGCGGCTCCGGCTTCTTTTCCACAACAGGGGGCGGAGGCGGCGGAGGGGGCGGTGCTTCCTTTTTGTGACAACCAAGTGCAATTATCACCAGAACAAATACCGCAAGCGGAAAAACCATAAAATTCTTCTTCACAGAACACCCCCCTAAATTAGAGGTTTGGCAAAACAGTTAACGGAAAATTATTCCAGAATTAACTACCCATGCCGGAACTGTTGAATTAAAAGGAAATGTGCGTGAAACCTACGTATGATTATACACTAATATCAGCTTCTGTCAAGATAAAATGGCCTGGGAAAAAAATCAAACACTTTTTTACAAAAGAATTTATGCATCGATCCACCTGTGGGCGGAGTGCGGCTGATCACCTTTGGAGAAAAGGCGACCAGGAAGGTTCTTTTCCGGGACGAAATGTTTGGCTCAGCGGACTCTGAGAATTGCCGTCCCAGTCCATTGTATAGATTTCGAAACTCCCGTAGCCGCCGCGCCTGCTGGAGGCGAACACAATATGCAATCCGTCCGGGCTCCAGGAAGGGTGGCGGTTCTCACCCTCAGTGGTGAGCTGGATAAAGTTGTCGCCGTTTGTATCGATAATCGCGATCTGGAACACTCCCATGATCTCGCTGGTCATCAGGATCTTGTCCCCATAAGGCAGGGGCCTCCAGCTGGGCGTAGTATTTCGGCTTTCGAAAGTGAGCCTTCGCACGTTGAGGCCGTCGGCGCCCATGATAAATACGTGGGGATTGCCTGCCCGGTCGCTCCAGAAGGTGATTTCCTCGCCGTTGGGGGACCATGAGGGTTCCGTGTCGGTGGCATAGCTGAAAGTGAGCCGCCGAAGTTTGGCCTCGCCGGGGCGCAGAAAATATATCTCCTGGTTGCCGCTGAAACCGCTTGAAAAGGCCAGAAACCCGTTGCGCCGGCACCAGTTCGCTGCCATGTCCACTCCCTTGGCAGCTTGCAGAACCTGGGTTATTCCGGTTTCCAGTTCCACTGTATAAAGATCCACGTTCCCCAAATAGGAAGTATAGGCAATTTTAGTGCCATACGAGTTCCAGGAGGGCAGCCTGGATACAGAACTGTCGTTAGTCACCTGGACCAGATTGTACCCGTCGTAATCGCAGACAAAAACTTCGCTCGTCTGGCTGGAAGTTCCCCTGATAAAGGCGATAAGGGTAGAGGCGACTCCCCTGTCCCCGGTAACATTGAGAACGATATCCTCCGAGATACGGTGAGCCATCCGGCGGTTTTGGTTTAAATCAACGTTATAGTTCTTCAAAAATACCAGATCTTCCAGACCCAAATCGTAAACCCGGATCTCGGCGTTAATATTCATGTCGAGCGCGAAAAAAGAGCCGGCTACAAGATACTCCGCTCCCATGGCCTGCCAGCCGGTGAAATCCACCGCCCCCTTGGCCGAATTCAGGGGAGCGATACTCAGTTCGTCGATACGCCGGTTGAGCATGTCAAACCGCAGGCTGAAATCAAGGTCAGCGATCACCACATCC
>JAUVUV010000247.1 GCA_030604975.1 Candidatus Glassiibacteriota bacterium
GGGCCGGGAGAGTCCCTTCGCCGGAAAAGCCTAAGGCCGGGCGTAGTGCCAGAAAAATTGAATTCTACCTTCTGGCTCTTTGCTTTCACTACCCGGATTACATCGAAAAGGTTATCGGGCATCTGGGAGAAAAACCTTTCCGTGACAGTAAAATTGCCCAGACCTTCGAGGCTCTAACCGGCGCTGTCGCTAAGGGAGTCCGCAACCTGGTTGAAGCCCTTTACGGGAGCCTGCCCGAATCGCTTTATCCCTTAATCGGGCGCCTGGAAGAGGAGAGAACGAATCTGGAACAGCATGAGCAGGTCTTTGATTGGTGCTGGCGAGAATTAAAAATAAAACAGATTGAATTAGAGATGAAAGAACTTTATACAAAAATAGAAAACAAAAGTGATCTTGATTTAAATAAAGAACTAATTAATTATCAAAAGCAAAAGCAAAAACTATTAAAAGATCTAAAAAGTGCACCTTATATTCCAAAAGATTAAACTTCCATTGACATTTACTTCCCTACTACTTACATTAAACAAAGTACGAATATTGTGTAAAATTTTTAGTTTGCGACAAATTTTTCCGGTAAAAAGAATACTCTTTTAATTTGCGTTACTTACGAACGCCGAGATTCATCGGTGCTTTTAAGTGAATAAGAGTTTATTCTTCCCCCAGACAAGAGATTAAAATGGGATTTGGATCGCCTAACCCAGGTTTGATTCTTTTCTTCTCGCCAATAATCCCTTTACCTTACCAACCTTTTTTTCAGCCGGATTGCCTTTTATCCATTTCAGCCAACTTTTTTCAGTAATTATAAGCCGAAAGCAGTTCATCCAGACTGCAGGATAGGGTCGCAATGACCAAAACAGACACCAGAGTGAAAAGCGAAAAAAATATTGGTGGGCAGCAAAGAGGCCGGCTCGGCTATTCTTCATCGGGAAAAGGCAGAACTGCAGGGTCTCTTGAAGAACTCCATGAACAAGAAAAGCTGAATCCCCCAAAGCGGTTGCTTCGACGAAAAAAACGAGAAGACTCCGGCAGTATTTCCGACGATCCGGTCAGGTTGTATCTTCGCGAAATGGGTCGCGTCCCTCTGCTGGACAGGCAGGCTGAAGTTTCTCTGGCTCAGGTGATTGATCGGGGCAGGCGCAAGATAAAAGCGGCCGTTTTCGATTGCCAACTTTCCTATAAACTGCTTCTGGAAGAAAAAGAAAGAATCGAGCAGGACAGCCTGGCAATCGAGGATTTTATCGATAGCGACTTGGTTGACTGGAAAGGCGTCTGGCTCGGCCAGCGGGAAAAACAGCGGATCGTGAAAAGGCTCAACCAGGCCGAGGAAAAATATGCGAAAATATACAAGCTGGGGCAGGATTCCGAAAAACTGAGCAAGAAGGATCGCAGGAGTTTGCATAATGAGATTGATACCGAGCGGAAGTCGCTGAAAAAAATATTTATGCGCATGCATCTGAACTATGTGCAGATTCGACGTCTTGTCGATTCGATCCACGATATCAATGCGGAAATGGGGGATCTTACCCGGCGTCTCACCTATATGGACCGGGTAATTGTGCGGGTTAAAAAGGCCGCCAAGCCTATACCGGCCTTCAAAGTCAGGCAGTACCTGGCACACAAGGCAGGAATGGGATATTTCGGGGGTGCGAAACTCACTGATCTGTCCAGCTACCGCGCCGAGATTCATTCCCGCCTTTCCCGGATGGAAAAAGAATACGGCGTGACTCAGAGTGAAGTTAGCCGTCTCGGCCGGCGCCTGGACAAGTACACCGATGCGGTCAACGATGCCAGACAGATGCTGGTCAAGGCCAACGTGAGGCTGGTGATCTCGGTAGCCAAACGGTATATCAACCGGGGCCTTGAATTCCTGGACCTGATCCAGGAGGGAAACAAGGGCCTGATGCGCGCCACCGAAAAATTCGATTACTGCAAGGGCTACAAGTTCAGCACGTATGCTACCTGGTGGATCCGCCAGGCAATTACCCGGGCGATTGCCGAGCAGGCCAGGGTGATCCGGGTTCCTGTGCACATGATAGAAGCCATGAATAAGGTTAACCGCATCTCCTGGAAACTCGTCCAGGAGTATGGCTGCGAACCGAAACCGGAGCAGATTAGTGCACTGTTAGGCCTGTCTGTGGAAAAAGTTCGCGAGGTGATGAAAATCAGCCAGGAGACAATCTCGCTGAACGACTTTATCAAAGACAGCGACGACAGTTCTGTCGGTGACCTTATCGAAGACACTCAGGCCGATTCCCCGGCCAAGAACGCGGCCTTCTCCATGCTTCGGGACCAGATCGCTAACGCTTTGAACACCCTGACCTCCCGCGAGGGAAAAGTGATACGTTTGCGTTTCGGTATCGATGACGGTTGTCCGCGCACGCTGGAAGAGGTCGGGGCGATTTTCAACGTTACCAGGGAGCGAGTGCGCCAGATAGAGGCCAAAGCCTTGAGCAAACTCAGACACCCAAGCCGCAGCGGAATCCTGCGCAAATACACGTTTTACACATAATCTGATTCTGCTGTTCATACACATTCTGATTCAAGAATGTTGACAAGACCGGGAATAGAATTTATTTTTAACTTTCCCGGTTTTTTATTGATTAGAATAATTCCAGGGCCCATAGCTCAGTTGGTCAGAGCAGCGGACTCATAATCCGCCGGTCCGAGGTTCAAGTCCTCGTGGGCCCACCAAAATTCAAAAAATGTGGGCGATTGGCTTAGTTGGTCTAGAGCGTCCGGTTCACATCCGGAAGATCACTGGTTCGAATCCAGTATCGCCCACCATTGATTGAAATAGCTCTTTATGGAAAGCTTAAATTATAAATTAGTTGGCCCGCCACGGAGACGATCAAGTAGCGGCGAAGGTGTACTGTCTTAAAGGTGGTACACTTTTTTTTAAAATTTTTTCCGAGGCAATATAGGAGTATGTGGACGATCCTGTTATCACTGATGTTTGCAGGAGGAAGCAGATGGAAGAAATGGGGGTACTGCTCAAGCTCCAAGAGTTAGATCTCGAACTTAATAAAATCCAAGCCGAACATGACAGTATCCCGGCCCAAATGGAAGAGATGGAGAGAGATTGCAACGAGTTGAACGTAGAGATTGAAGAGCAGGAATCCGAGCTCAAAACCCTCAAGGTTACCATCCGTGAAGCGGAAAGCAAAATCGCCCTTCTAGACGAGATCTCCAAAAAGTACAAACAACAGTTGCTCACGGTTAAAACAAACAGAGAATATTCTGCTTTGCTCACTGAAATCGAGAGCGTGAAAAGGGAAAAAGAGGAGCTCGAAGAGTTGATAATTCAAAACATGGAGAAGATCGAGGCCCTTTCAGCCGAAATCAAGGAGAAAAATGGCAGGCTTAAGAAACTGGGCAAAGAGCGGCAGGGTAAAAAAGATGAATTGGACGTCAAGCTGAAAGAACTTAGTAATGAAATGGTCCGCCACAAAAGGAAACGGGGAAGACTGACAGGGGGGGTGAACCGTCCGACACTGAAGTTGTACGAGCGGATCATGAATTCCAGAGTCAACCGGGCGGTAGTGCCTGTTCGCAGCGGCAGCTGTGGTGGATGTTTTGCCCATGTACCGCTTCAGAAAGTGGCGGATATCCGTAAAGGCAGCCAGATTTACACCTGTGACGGCTGCGGGCGGATCCTGTATTACGACGAAAGCCAATCTGACTCCTGACTCCTTGGATATCTTAATTGTAGTCAGAAAATTCATATTTTTCGCGCTATATAATATTCGCAGTTATTTAAGTCGCTAAGTATAATTTACTTTTCTCCAAGTGGAGAAGGTGGCCGCGGCCCGTGTTTACCCTGCGGGTCGAGGAAAGTCCGGACTCCATAGAGCAGGATGCTGGATAACATCCAGGCAGGGCGACCTGATGGAAAGTGCCGCAGAAAATATACCGCCGGTGTCTCACACCGGTAAGGGTGAAATGGTGCGGTAAGAGCGCACCGCCCGTCCGGTGACGGACGGGGCATGGTAAACCCCATCCGGAGCAAAACCAAGTAGGGGAGGAGAGGCTGCTCGTCTCGTTTGACTCCCGGGTAGGTTGCAACAAGAGCGGACGGAGTAATCCGCCGCCCAGATGAATGGCTGCCCCCTGCCACCTGTGCGGGGTACAGAATCCGGCTTATTCTCCACTTGGGGAAAATCAATTTTAATCATCGCACCCCTGATGCGACCAAAATCTGAGGAACTCTTCGTTGAAACATCGCTGGATCGGCCCGGCCGTATCCTATAATGAGAAGATACTCGAACTGGAAAAACGGATCGGTCTCCATCCGCTGGTTTGCCAGATTTTTTCCAACCGTGGCTTCGAAAGTGCCGAAGAGGTAGAGAAATTTCTCAACCCATCTTTGGCCGATCTCCATGATCCTTTCATGATGAAAGACATGGAGAAAGCAGTCGACCGTCTGATCCGGGCTCTGCGGGAACGTGAAAAGATAGTGATCTATGGAGATTACGATGTGGACGGGATCAC
>JAUVUV010000447.1 GCA_030604975.1 Candidatus Glassiibacteriota bacterium
CCGCCAGGCATCCGCACGTAGTAGCCAATACGGCCCACTGGGTTCATCTTCACTCCCTGCTACTCTACGAACTTACAGGCAAGCTGGTTACAGACCCGACCCAGGCGGCATATACCGGGGCCTACGACGTTTTGAACGCTGGAGGGTGGCTCGATGACGATTGGCTGAAACTGATCGGCCTGCGGCGAGAGCAGCTTGCTGAAATCGTGCCTTCTGCCTCGATAGCAGGCAATCTCAAGGCCAGCGCAGCCAGGCAAAGCGGTCTTCCCCGCGGCCTTCCTGTAATAACCGGCGGGGCCGACATTCCCATTGCGCTTCTTGCCGCCGAGGAACTTCTATCCGGATGCTTCCTGAACATGAGCGGCACCACGGAAATTGTCGCAGCATCTCACAAGGGCCGCCTTGAGCCGGGAGAAAATTACCTTCTGCACCCCCATGTGGTTCCCGGCAGCTGGGTGGTGGTAAAAGTGAGCCCGATCAGCGGAGAAACCCTTTTCTGGTTTCACGACCGCTACTGCAGGGAGATGTCGCCGGGGCGGTTCTGGGACTGGGTATTGCGGCTAGATGTTAGGGTCGAACAGATTATCGAAGACCAGAAACTGGCAGTGGAAGGCGAGGAAAACCTCGAATTTATCCCTTACCTGTTCGGGGACAGACATAGCCTTCAGCCCAGGAAAGCCGCCTTTATCGGACTTACGGCCGAGACCACGCGGGAGGACATGCTCTGCGCGGTGCTGGCGGCATACAGCGTGCGCTTGCATGAGGCAGCCAATGAGGTATCCGCTGCAATAGGCAGGCCATCGTACAGGGTTGTTACCTCAGGCGGCTACGATATAAGCTCCCTAGGTTTCCACCGGCGCTCGGCGCTCAACCGTTCTACTCTCACTCCCCTGGAGACCGCGGTTATCCGCGGCGCGGCAGTGCTGGCTGCCACCACACTGGAAAAGGCCTGATCTTTCCACCGCTCACATCCCGAACGCCCAAGTCGGCATTTCCATCCGCGCGCCCTTTGTGGGGTCTACGATCTGGTTTATTTTCAGATCACCCAGCAGGTTTACAAGCATCCGAGCATCCTTGGGCTTGCGTCGGGTCACTGCGGCAACCAGATTCGCCATGTCGTCGGTGGCCTGCCAGGCGGCCTCTGTCAGATCCTCCTGGGCACTCAGCGTGGCGATAAATTCCCGGCGCATGATAACCGGCCTGTCCGATAATTTCTCCGGCAATTTGCGGAAACGCACCAGCACCTCGGCATCGGTTTCGATGCCCTGACCGGCAATCTCGCCGTCTCCCTGAAGGGCGTGTGTGTCGCCCATGCCCACGAGCGCGCCGGGAACCCGGGCGGTGAGCACGAGTGTGCTTCCTGCTCGCACCTCTTTGCAGTCCAGGTTGCCGCCTGTGTCGGCTGGCCTCTTTGTATCCATCTCACCTTCCGCCGGTGCAATCCCCACCCCGCCGATCATTGGACTCAATGGCAAGCGCAGCTTGTCGTCGAAAATCGCGTATCCGTCGGCCAGCTCGAATATCCGTCCTCCGGCATAGCCCCAGTCGCCAACCCTGATCTCCAGCAGGTCAATCGCCAGAGCGTCACCAGGCTCGATTCCCTCCACATATATCGGGCCGGTCTGCGGATTGACCTTGTCTTCTTTGCGCGCTTTGCGGAAAGTACCATCCCTGGTCACCAGGCCGGGAAGCCCGTGCTGGAGCTCCATAATCACAACCTCTGTTAATTTCACTCTGTAATTGGGTTTGATCCCGGCGTGCCAGAGGGTGAAATGCTTTTCGCTTCCTAAACGCCTTACCCCGGTTGTAGGACTTTCTCCCAGAAACAGGTTCGAACCCAACCATCCACTGGCATTTAGAGGGCCGTTGTTTGCTGACAAATTCCCAGCCTGGCAGCCAGTAGCTGCGGCTGCCGCTCCGAAAGCGAAACACTTGAAAAACGTGCTTCGGTCCATTGCACTCTCCTTTACATGGTGATCTGGAACATTTTCTATTTCGAGGATAGGAAAAGAGGGTTTTCTCTAATGTTTGCACTAAATAATCAATACCAGATTGTGTCAAGCTTTATGGCCTAGCTTAGCGGAAAGGGGCGGGCCGGCATTCTTTTTTCGATTCTCACAAAGTTGTTCTACCTGAGAGCGGTGTTTAAGCAAAAAGAATGCCGGCCCGCCTCCCTTCTCCCGCTTTCCGAATAAATAAGCCGAGGTCCCTCGATAAGGAACCCCGGCTAATCTCTGGCTATACAAGCCCTGCCCTTACGATTAAAATATTTCTGAAATCTTATCTCACATCGGTCTGTATCTGCTGGGACAGCGGATCAATTACGTCGCGGCGCAGTTCGAGGCGGGGGCCCAGCATGTTGGGCTCGAGCTGCACGGCCTCTTTGAACAGCCTTTCCGCCTCGACGAAATTGCCCTCCTTTTTCTCAACCAGAGCCAGAAGGTAACGGGCCTGGGCGCGGTGGCGTCTGTAGCGGCGGTCCATCTGGCTCCGCGCGAAATTTCTCATCGATTGGAGCATCTTCTGAGCTCCTTCATGCCGTCCCAGCCGGTCCAGGGAAAGCGCCATGTAAAAATTCTCGCTGTTCCAGCTGTCGCGATCACCAGAGAGCTGGTCCCAGCCTACGATAGATTTTTCAAAAGTTTCTTTCGCCCGCGCCTTGTCTCCTGATTTGTCCAGCACCTTTCCGAGATAATACTACAGCCTCGGAGCGCTCTGGAACTCGAAATCATCAGCACCGAGCGAGCCGGGCGGGAACAGTGCAAGCTCGATCTGGCGCAGGGCTTCCTTGTAATTGCCTTCGTGATACGCCCTGGCCCCCAGGCCGTAACGCATGAAACGGTA
>JAUVUV010000427.1 GCA_030604975.1 Candidatus Glassiibacteriota bacterium
GTTACGTAACAGAATCGTTTCGAACGTGTCACCGCTTTTTACTTTATCTTCAGCAAAAAGATATTTATTTGCATTGTTTTCACTGTAAAAGGAGGCCTCTGCAGCGGTTTTTTCACCCTGTTGTTCTGCCGCACATAGCGTATGTTTGGTACTCGAATCCTGACCGGCCCGGACCCACAGATTGCTCTTGAAACTTTTGTAAACGGTGGAGATTAAGATCAGACAGACTATCGCCAGCAGGAAGGGTAATACAACCCGAAGCTTGGATCTATTTTTTCGCTCCCTTTCCAGGCGGATTCGCCTGCTCTTGGGGGATAGATTTTTCATGTCTCTGATCATATGTGAAAAGCCGGGATAAAGCTGTTCGAAACGCGGAGATTAAAAGGGTGTTTTTCCACTAAATATCAAGAAGAGACCAAGTTTCGGCTCATATAAAATAGTTTTACAGACAGATTAAAGCAAGTCTGATAAAAAGGATGCAATGCGCAAGCTGTCAAATTCCAAATCGGGCTATTTGTTGCAAATAACTTTTGCGTACCTTTTCGAAAAACTCCAGTGCCAGAGTTGTGCGGTAATCCGGGTAAGTCCATTCCATCGGCTGCAGCTTTCCCTTGTGATAGCGTAAGATTATTTCGGCGAATATCCGTCTGCCGATACAGATCCGGTGCGAATAATTCTTTGTCGAGGCCAGCACCAGTTTTGCGTCCGACCAGTATCCCGGGTCGAGATTGACCGGCCGACCTCCGCCAGGGGTGCGATTCATTCGTTCGCAGGCTGCGGTTTTTCTCTTGAGATGGGGCAGGAATTCAGGTTTTTGCAGTTGACGAAAGCTGAAAAACTGTTTGAAAAGCGGCGCTCCCATCTCTGCATGGTAATAGTCAGTGAAGTCGAACACATAGGCGGGGCTTTCCACGTCCACCTCGCCCAGGATTTCACTCATCCGACCGGTTGCCAGCGGGATAAGCTCCCGGTCGGCTGACATCACTGCGACTACCGGCTTGACAAGCCTTGGAATGCGCAAAGTTCCAGACACTTTCGCCCCGTTAGAAACCGGACTGAATAAGACCACCCTCTTCCCGGCAGGTTCATTAGAATTCAGTCCACCTGCCTGCGGATGAATGTCGGAATCTCCAGCTCCTCCAGAGTCAATGGATAGGGCTTGTTCGTTGTAGGGATCGAGGTGCCGGCAGAATTCTCTCCTTTTTCGGCGCCCGTACCGATCAAGGATGAAGTTACCGAACCGGAACCAGTCATACCATCGTTTATCGCCCTGTCGAATTCGAGAATGTTGTCTTTATTTTTTTCCAGCAGGGTCTTCTTGGCCCTTGTCTGTTCGCCTTTGTCGCCGAAACCCGTGGCGATCACGGTGACACGGACCTGGCCGTTCATTGACTCGTCGATTGCCGCACCGAAGATGATATTCGCCTCCTCCCCTGCGGCCTCGTAGACTACGTTGTTTGCGTCGTTGACTTCATGAAGGGTGAGGTCCGAGCCGCCGGTAATGTTGACCAGCACTCCGCGGGCGCCCTTGATCTGGACTTCCTCAAGCAGGGGAGAGCTGATCGCTTCCTGCGCAGCCTCGCTGGCGCGGTACTCGCCGGAGGCGAATCCGGTACCCATCAAGGCGTCTCCCATGTCTGCCATGATCGTTTTCACATCGGCGAAATCGAGGTTGACCAGCGCCGGGGTGGTAACAAGTTCCGAAATGCCCTGGCAGGCATAATACAGGATGTTGTCCGCGATCTGAAGGGCTTCCGGGAAGGTAGTATTTTTCCCGACCATGCCGAGCAGCCTCTGGTTCGGCACGATAATTATCGTATCGATATGCTTGCGCAGCTCTGTAATACCCATCTCTGCCTGTTTGATCCTTTTGCGACCCTCGAAGATGAATGGCTTGGTGATCACCCCGATCGTGAGCGCGTCCTGCTCACGGGCAATTTCAGCCACTACCGGAGCAGCCCCTGTGCCAGTGCCACCGCCCATACCGGCGGTGATGAATACCATGTCAGATCCCTCGAGCGCCTGGGCCACATCGTCGCGGTTTTCCTCGATAGCTTGCCTGCCGATCTCGGGCTGACCTCCGCAGCCCAGGCCCTTGGTCAGCTCTCTGCCGATCTGGATTTTAAACTGGGCCCTGTTGATCGAAAGCGCCTGAACATCAGTGTTGCAGGCGATAAAATCAACCCCTTTCATCTCGGAGGCTATCATGTGGTTGATGGCGTTTCCTCCGGCACCGCCTAAACCGATGACGGTTAACCGGGCCATCTGTTCCTGCACATCTGAAAACTCGAATGTCGTCATTGACCTGCTCCCGCTGTTAAAGGTTAATGACCTCAGGTCTATATTATAGGGAACGTTTAATTACCAGAGATCAGTCAGCCATTGTTTCATCCGTTCGAGGATTTTATTAAAGATCGAGCTTTCATCGCCGTGGAACCGCACATCGCCGGGTGCCTGCTGGCAGCCGTACATCACCAGGCCCACACCGGTGGCGAATTTGGGGTCCTCGACCATGTTAACCAGCCCGGTAATGCCTTGGGGCTTACCGACTCGGACCGGGAGCTTGGTAAGATCCTCGCAGAGTTCCACTATGCCCTTGAGCCCACTGGTGCCGCCAACTAGGACAATACCTGCTGCCATCAGGTCGCTGTATTCTTCTATCTCGCGAAAGGCAAGGCTCAGGATTTCTTCTATCCGCGGCTGGATAATGGAGACCAGAAGCTGCCTGGATACCTGGCGTTCAGTGTGGTAGGCGGCGCTGGGTACATTTATCATTTCCTCTGCTTCGACCATTGAGGCCACCGCGCAGCCATGCTTCTCCTTGATCTCCCGCGCCTTGTGCGCCGGGGTACGCAGACCGATGGCGATATCATTGGTCAGGTTGTCTCCGGCCAGCCCGATCACGCTTGTGTAGCGGATGCTGCCGCGCGAGAAAAAGGCGATATCCGTGGTACCTCCGCCGATATCGA
>JAUVUV010000507.1 GCA_030604975.1 Candidatus Glassiibacteriota bacterium
ACCTTGTTCATCGGGAAATTGAAAATGTCTGCAAGAAAGACCCCAATTTTTCGTACCGTCTAAAAACCCTCTCCGAATGGGTTTCAAACAAAGAAAACATGAATAACACTGAAAAAACAGCCGAAAAAATCTGGTCTGTCTTTTTCCCGGAAGCAAATGGAATCCTGGCAAATAAACAAGAACGTATAAAGGCCTTACGAACAAAACGTACTGTCACCATTACAAAACTGAACACCACACCAATCAGTGACCCGGCTCGACAGATACTCTTTACCTCGAATGTCCTTCTCACAATCCCCCCTGTATCGAAATCTCTGGATGAACTTCCTTTCAGCGACTACTTCAAAGAAAAGCTCCTTGAAATCATTCGCGAGCCCCAGCTCTACTGGTACGACCATCCTATCCAGATTGGCGTCGAGCAGGAAAAAAATGAAATACTCTATGGCATCCGAGGCTTAGATACGGCCTTTGACTTCGAGCGTGACCGCGGCAATATGTTACTGGATGCAAAACCAATCTGCGTGTTATCTGTCTCTGTAACCCACCGGGGTCTCCGGAGTATTGCCAGAAGGTACCTCGAAGAAGAATTCCTCAGATCAGGCAGCCTTAAAAATATTGATGTTTACGTGTTCACCGAAGTAGACACACAGCAAATAATAGAGGAAATTCTTGCCCCTGCTGCAGTGCATTACCTGCAATGTGAGGATGCAAAAGAACTCCTCGGCGTTTTTGGTGTGGACGGCGAATATGGCAGGCACTACAGCTTCCTGAAAGCAATCGCCGCATTCTGGAGCATCTTTATCCAGCCGGAAATAAGAGCAACGTTCAAAATCGACCTCGACCAAGTATTTCCACAAAAAGAACTTGCTGAACAGACAGGCGCTTCCGCTTTTGAACATCTCAAAACACCGCTCTGGGGAGCACACAGCTTGAATTCTATCGGACAATCTTTGGAACTCGGTATGATAGCCGGGGCCCTTGTCAACAAGGGAGACATCGGCAAATCATTATTCACCCCCGATGTTCTTTTTCCAAGCCGTGCAATTTCCCCGGATGAATATATTTTCTTCAGCGCATTGCCGCAGGCTCTATCTGCCGAGGCGGAAATGATGGCTCGCTACACTCTGGACAAGCTGGACGGTAAAAAAACATGCATCCAGCGAATACATGTAACTGGCGGAACGACCGGCATCCTTGTTGACAGCCTCCACCGGTATCGCCCTTTTACTCCATCCTTCTTTGGCCGGGCAGAGGACCAGGCGTATATCCTCTCGGTGTTAACCAAGCCAGGCACAAAACTCGGATATGTCCACAAGGACGGGCTCATTATGCGCCACGACAAAGAATCATTTGCTCAAGAGGCGATCCAGTCCGCTTACATAGCCAAACTTGTCGGTGACTATGTACGAATAATATACTTTTCCGCGTTTGCCAAGGTGCTCACCCACAATGTCTCAAAGCTGAAAGATATCATCGATCCATTCACAGGCTGTTTCATATCCAAGATTCCAACAACTGTTGTCTACCTGCGATTTGGCCTTAAGGCGGCATCGCTTTTTGCAGCAGGCAAGGAGGAGCAAGGGCTTGAAATCATCAAAATAGGTTCAAAGCGCATCATGAAGGCCCTCGATTTTGTACGCGGTGAAAAAAGTATGCTCAAGGAGAACCACAAAAAAGAACGCCTCAGCTGGAACCTTTACTACGATACACTATCAGCAGTGGAAGATGCGCTAAAGAATGGCGACGGCTTTGCGCTGGACTTGCGTAAAAAAGCTGAAAGCATCATTAATCAATGCTCCATCAGGTTCGGATCGATATGAGGGAGTTAGGGATTATGGATCGGTTTATTTCGGCTTTTCATTCAACTTCCTTACCATGCCGTCTCGTTTCAGATGGTCACGATATCCCCCTTCATGATTTTCCAGTATGAATTTAAGATAGTTAATATGGCTTTCAATGGCTTCTATATATAAATTCCTGTCCACCTTCCAACGCACCTTAAAATGGTATCGCATATACTCATATATACTATCTAACTCGCTGACAAATCTCTTCCGGGCCATAGCGTAGAAGTCTATGGTTTTTTTCAGTAGATCCAGCTCATTATCATATTCATCCACACCTCCCTCCCTGAACTCATAAAACAGGAAGAGCAGTTTCTCAAGATAGGTTCTGTCTGCCATCTGGCCCAGGAGATCAGCAGTGCCGAGCATTTTACCCAGCAGTTCA
>JAUVUV010000263.1 GCA_030604975.1 Candidatus Glassiibacteriota bacterium
GCCATGGCTGGGGAAAGGAATCCGGGTTCGATTGCCAGGAATGCCATATGCCCGAGCTAAGAGGGGCCAATAGCGACGGCCCGCATATCGAAAAAGTGACCGGGGCGACCCATCGCTCGCATAGCTGGCCGGGCTCGCGCAACCCGGAAATGCTTAGCCAGGGGGTAGTTCTCACAGCACTCCGGAACGGGAGAGAACTGAGCTTGAGTGTTACTAATGTTGTGGGGGCCCATACGTTTCCTGTTGTTGACCGCCACCAGGCAGAAATTGTGGTTCTGCCCGAATCATCATTGAATCCCTTTTGGAGGCAATCTGTCAAACTTGTCCCCGACTCTACGGCAGAATACTCGGTAGAGCTGCGTGACGCCAGAGCCCACGCACTTGTCGAGTTACGGTTTTATCCGGCTCCGGCTATCTGGCCGGACAGCTTTTACGTTCTGCATAAAGAAATGATTGACTGAACAGGCCTTATAGAGACAGAACCGACCAGAGTTATAAACCCGAAAGAGGACCTTGGAGGATACATGCGGCGCAGGGTTTTTATCAGCGCATGCGGAGTTGCCCTGATCGGCAGCTTGCAGGGAAAGTCGTCGAAGGCCGACATGGACGAGTTGCAAATTCTGCTGGCCCTTGCCGAGGTTGTAGTTCCTGATAAAGACCCCGCTACCTGGCAGAGCAGCACCGCAGCCGATGAGCTGGTCAGCCGCTGGCGGTCCCTTGAGGATTCGCGCCGCAATGAGCTTAAAACCGCTCTGCAGATGCTGGAGAGCGAGGCCGGCAACTCTTTTGACGGTAAAAAGTTTATCTCCCTTAACAAAAAGCAGAGGATCGCTCTGGTGAGTCGGTTACTCGATCGGTCGGAGGATTTCGCCTCGAATTTTTCGACACTGAGGCCGTTGATCGTGCGTTCCTTTTACAGCAGCAAACTCGGGTTTGAGAGGACTGGCTACAGGAGTACCACCCAGTTTATCGGTTATCCGGAACACGTGGAACTGGCCGAAATTTGGGAGTAAAAATGGCTGGGATGAAATACGATGCGATTGTGGTGGGTTCGGGCGCTGCAGGTTCGGTAGTCGTGGAGGCTCTCTCCGGGGCTGGCTGGAAAGTGCTCGCCCTGGAGGAAGGTTCGTGGTACAACCCTTTTAGGGATTTCGCCGAGGGGAGAGCGCAAAGAATACCCTTAGGAATCGTCTATGAAAAAGACAGCCTGCGGCCGAATATGGTAAAAGCTGTGGGCGGGAGCATGGTTTTCTATGCCGGCGTGTTTTTCCGGATGCACGAGAACGATTTCCGCACGCGCACCAGGTCCGGTTGCGGCTCTGACTGGCCGGTCACCTATCAGGAACTGGCCCCGTTCTACAAAAAGGTTGAAGTATTTTCCGGCGCCTCAGGCAGCAACACCAATATTTTCGAAGTCTCGCGAGAAGCCTATCCGAACCCTCCGCATCCCGTTTCCAAGGGGTCCCAGTATTTTGCCAGAGGAGCTCGCGCCCTGGGCTACCATCCCGCGCCGACTCCGATGTCGATTCTTTCCCGTCCCTACAGGGGCAGGCCAGCCTGTACCTATTGCGCAATGTGCGGCCAGGGCTGCATGGTAGGGGACAAAAGTTCGCCGGAGATGACTTATATCCCTGCGGCGATAAAACATGGCGCCGATATCAGGGCGAACCACAAGGTATTGACTATTGAAACCAATAATACCGGGAGGGTAACAGGAGTCGTATTCAAGGATCAGGACGGAACCAGGCATAAGGCCCACTCCGACCTGGTAATACTTTGCGGCAGCGCTCTGCTTAACCCGGCACTTCTGATGCGCAGTCGCGGGCCGGCCCATCCAGAGGGCCTAGGTGCCCGCAGCGGACTGGTCGGGAAATATCTCATGTGTCATGTCAACGGTCGCTATATGGCACGTTTCCCGGAGGTAGTCAACGGTTTCATGGGGATTAGCGGAGGGATTGACGTGCAGGATTTCTATGAGGGCGCTCCGGAGGCCGGTTTCCACCGCGGTTACACACTGTACGTTTCTCTGCTGCCCCGTCCTCCGGCCCTCTTTGCCGACTGGTATTTGGAAAACTGGGGGGAGGAACTGGTGGAGATAATGAACTCCTACAACCGGATGATCCGCCTGGCCGTGGTCGGCGAGGACCAGGCTTATATTACGAACATGGTCACCCCGGACCCTGAACTCAGGGACGAGGATGGCTTTCCGAGGCCACGGGTGGTATACCGCCGAACCGAAAACGAACTGAACCTGTTCGGCCATGCAATTGATACCGCGCGAAGGATCTGTCGGGCGGGCGGTGCTGATGACTGGGAATTCTTTCACATCTCCGACAGTAGCGCTCATCCGCTGGGTACATGCCGTATGGGCGATGACCCTGACAAAAGTGTTGTGGACCGCTGGGGTGCCTGTCATGACGTCTCGGGCTTGTATATCTGCGACGGCAGTATTTACCCTACTTCCGCCGCAGTCAACCCCGCGTTGACAATCATGGCCCTGGCTTCTCGCACGGCCCATCGTTTGATCCAAAGGCGTAGCAGTTGAACTGTGTAAAGACGGTATTCACAATAAATGGTTGTAACTTTTTAAATCAAATGCCGATCTGTTCGCCGCGAGATATCGGAGAATTTGCGATAATCAGGGTGCTAGTCGATGTGAAAAACCAGAAAGTAAGGATAAGGCTTAAATAAAAAGATTATCATAGGAGGAGCTTTTGATATCTCCCGGTATAATGATTCTATTGGTGTTGATCTTATCGCTGGGTCTCCTGTTCGTTTCAATTCTGGTCATCCGACACCAGAGGATGCTTGCGGAAAAGAAATCTCGGTATTTGAGTTGCATGAAGGAACGGGATTATCATCAAAGGCGTTATAAGGCTTGCCAGGTGGATATTGACAAGTTGAGAGGGAGTTATAACAGCTTAATGCGGGATCTGAATCTCCTGCTCATTGAAATGGGAAAAAAAAGAAATGAGATTATGGACATCCTGGAAATTCTGAAAGAGGAATCCAGGGATATTGACGAGCATATGGAGCAGGATTTAACAAGGATTATCGAGCGCCGCAAAGGCATGCTCAAAAATAATTGGCAAGAGTTTAACGGGCAAAAAACAATCTACCTGGAAAAACTCAAGCAGGCAGTTTCTGACAAGCAGTCCATGAGTAGATATATCATGACAAAGGAAGAAGAATTCAGGAAATGGAGCAAACTTGAGATCATCCTTCAACAGTTTAAAAAAGAGTACGAGCAGATGATGCGCAACCCGATTATACCGTTCGGTAAAAAGAAATCTTAATCGCCGGACTGGGTACTCTGGCTTTTTTCCTGCTTGGCTTTTCTTTCATGCAACAGGTGCATGAATTCTTTCAGGGGAACGTAAATCCACACAATCAGGATTAATAAGCCGATTGCCCAGATGCTCCAGGTAACCCAATCGAACATAGTTAAACTCCCGGATGAATTTCTTAATTGAAGATCTTTCCCTTACCGGCAGTCCCACCCAATCGCAGTAAAAACTTTAAGCTTAAACTAACATTATCGGATAGTTTAGGCAAGCCTTTGCCTCAGGGTTTCCCAGTGGTATGCCTGTCAGCGGTTCGGTCTGCTTTATCAGCGTACTTAAATTTGGAAGAGGTGTTATATTAAAATACTAAAGAGGCCCTTTTTGAAATTTTTCTGTGTTTTTACGGAATGATAGCAGGAGATAGCTTGTGTTCGAAGCAGTGCTGTATGATCTGGACGGATTGATCGTAGATTCTGAACCGCTGCACGGCATAGCCTCTGAGAAAGCTCTTAATATTTATGGCTATACTCTGAGCGAGATTCCCGAAAGCGTGCGTAATTCTTTTTACGGCAAAAGGGTGGTGGATGTGGCTGCAGGTATAGTTGAAAGCCTGAGCCTCCCGGTCAGCCCCGAGCGGTTCGCCGGGGAGCGCCAGAAGATTTTCATGCAGTTAATCGATGATGGAATCGAGCTTATGCCCGGTATGGAGGAATCTCTCGCTCTTTTCGAAAAAATGGGTCTGAAAAAAGCGGTCGTCTCCTCGGGCGACAAAGAGTATGTGTACCGTATACTGGAGTTGACCAGCCTGGCCCGAAAATTTGAAGCCGTGATTACGGGCAATGATGTTACCAGTGGCAAACCCGATCCCCAGTGTTATCTTCTCGCTGCCCATAAGCTGGGAATCATGCCGGAAAAATGCCTGGTTCTCGAGGATGCTTACGCGGGTATCTGTGCCGCCCTGGCTGCCGGGATGAAAGTAATCGGTGTCGAAAATCATTTTAACAACCAGTTCGACGGAGCCAACGTGGTGGTCCGCTCTCTCGGCGATATCGATGAAAATGTTCTGGCTTCTCTTCAAGAGTAGGGCAAATCAA
>JAUVUV010000308.1 GCA_030604975.1 Candidatus Glassiibacteriota bacterium
CTTATTTTCAGTTTGTTATCAGCCATCGAGGGAGGGGGGCGGCGGCTGTGCGACCCAAGTCGCACAGTCCGTTGCGCTTTCGCACAACGGCGCGCATTTCATGCGCCCGCCGCCCCCCAGGGCCCGGGGAAACCGAACATCTCACTAATTCATAAATAATCCGGGCTAGACAACTCAGTTAACCGAACAAAGTTGTCAAAGCCGAGAACAAATATTACTTTAAAACTTTTCGATAACTGCTCTTCGGGGAAAAAGCAATGAAGAAAGTCCGGACAGTTATCCTGGCCGAAGGATCATTCGAGGATTTCGGCACGAGCAAAACCGCTTACGGCATTCTTCGTTTCGATCCGGAATCGGTGGTTGCGGTAATTGACAGCGAACACGCAGGCAAGGATTCTGCTGAGATTAGCGGTCTGGGCCGCGGTATCCCGATTGTGCCCGACCTGTCCACCGCCTTTGAATATAATCCCCAGAGACTGGTTATCGGTATCGCAACCGCCGGGGGCTGGTTCCCTCAAGAATGGCGCAAAGATATTGTTCTTGCGCTGGAAAATGGCCTGGAGGTAGTCAACGGGCTTCATCAGATGTTCGGCGAGGATGAAGAATTCAGCGCTGCTGCTGCCAAAGGCGGAGGCCGGATAGTGGACCTGAGGAAAGAGCCGGAAGGCCTTGTTGTCGCCAGCCTTCGGGCCCAGGAGGTCAGCGCCGCGGTTATCCTGACTGTGGGCACAGACTGCAACACCGGAAAGATGACAACCGCCTTTGAACTAGTGCGCGAGGCCGAAAGCCAGGGAATCAAGGCCAGGTTTGCAGCAACAGGACAAACCGGGATAGTGCTCGCTGGCCGCGGGATCTGCGTCGATCATGTGTTGAGCGATTTCACAGCAGGAGCCGCGGAAAAGCTGGTACTCGATGAAGCCGCCGACAGCAGCGTGAAACTTGTCGTGGTCGAGGGCCAGGGCGGTCTGACCCAGCCGGTTTACTCCGGGGTTACTTTGTCGCTCATGCACGGCAGCCTGCCCGATGCGATGATACTCTGCCACCGCTGGGACCTGGACAAAGTGGAGCTGGTTGAAACGCCCCTGCCCCCTCTGGCAGATCACATAAAACTTTACGAGGAGTCGATTCGTCTGATTAAACCGGCCCGGATCATAGCCCTGTCTATCAGCACCAGAGGCCTGGACGAAAATACCGCACGGGAAGTGATCGATCAGGCGCGGGAGGAAACCGGCCTGCCTGCTACAGACCCGGTACGATTCGGCGCCGGAGTTCTTCTGGATGCCCTCCTTAAAAACGGTCTGGAAAAGGTGTCCCTTTATGCCGGAACCGTTCGCTGAACATTTACCCGCCTGAACTGTATTAATCTAGAGTACTAAAATTTTAATTCACTTAATAGATTGGGAAAAAATTCAGATGGGACTGGGAAAACGAATAGCTGTTTTTGCCTTTGCCGTTGCTGCGATATCCAGCGCCTGTAACATGCCGCCTGAGCAACAGGTGATGAAAGAAGCTTCTATGTTCCAAAAGCACTCTCAGTACCAAAAAGCAATCGAGAGTTACCACAAAGCCCTCGAGATCGACCCGGAACTTGCCGAAGCCCATCTTGGCATAGGGTTCTGCCAGATAGAACTCGAACAGTTTGATGAGGCGAAAAAGACCTTCCTCGAGCTGATAGAGAGACATCCGGAGGTCGAACAAGCCCATTTCCGCCTGGGCCAGCTCTACCTCAACGAGAAAAAATACGAATCCGCTGTAACATCATTCAGGAAAGCGCTTTCGCTCAACAACCGCTATGCCGACTCGCATTACCATCTCGGATTGTCTTACGGCGCGCTGAAACAGTATGACAAGGCAATCAGCGAGTTTTCCGCTACTGTGCAGATCGACCCGAACTATCTCGACGCCTATTTCAACACGGGCAATCTTTATACCCGCCAGAAAAAATATGACAAGGCCATCGAGGCCTATGGAAAGCTGCTGAATAAAAAGCCCGATCACCTGATTGCCCTCTATCTGACAGGCGACGCCTATTATGCTCTCGGCCGCTACAAGGACGCCGAACGAATGTTTCAGAAGACCCTGGATGTAAATTTCGGCTTTACTGCAGCGCAGATGGCCTTAAAAAAGGTACAGGAGAAACTGAAAGAGCAGCCCGGCGCCTGAGGACCCTGTGAAAAAATCAAGTTCTGCCCGTTTTCAGCCGATAAGTTGAAAAGAAAAACCCGTTTTCGAGCCTCTATTGAAATTGGCTCTAAGATATGGTATTGTATGCATGATGGCTCAAATCTGAAAAGAGGATGTTTGCAGTGTATAGGATCAGGCCCGAATTTTCTCTAATTCTGGCTTTTATTTTCCTCACCCGGTTTACTGGGCCGGTGCGAGGGGATATTTACAGCTATCGAGACGGCAACGGTGTGATTTATCTTGCTAACCGGCCGGATATTGGTATTTCCATTCTGAAAAACGGATCCAAGAAAATTTTCCGTTCATCCTCCGGCCGGCATTCACTTTCGGTTCGCTCTACCAGCCGCTACGACAGCCTGATCCGGGAAACCTCGAACCGTTATGGCGTAGGTTTCGAGCTGATCAAGGCCGTGATCCACGCCGAGAGCGCATTCGATCCTTTTGCAGTAAGCCGTAAAGGAGCCCAGGGTCTGATGCAGTTGATGCCTGAAACCGCGAGAGACCTGGGTGTACACAACGCCTTCGATCCGCGGCAAAATGTCCTTGGAGGCACGCGTTATCTGAGGAAAATGCTCGAACGGTACAATCACGACCTTAAATTGAGCCTCGCCGCATACAACGCCGGGCCTACGATTGTGGACCGCATGGGCGGAGTGCCGCCATACTCTGAAACAAGAAACTATATCCGCCAGGTAATTAGTCTGATGCGCCTTTATGGAAGAGTCGGCTCGGGTGGCGGGAGAATTTACAAGGTGGTTAAAAACGGCAGGGTTATGCTGACCAATCGTCCCCTTCCCTGATTTCTTCTCCGAAATCCTTTCTAATTCTTATTTCTTTGATTTACGTTCTTCGTGCGCCCGATCAAGCAGGTAATCGATATTGACCAGGGTCTGTTTGCGTAAACGTGAGGCAACACGGGCATTCAGAGATTCGATTTTCTCGCGGCAGGAGGGACAGTAGATAACATGCTCACCCTTGATAAATAAGTCTGTTTCCACTTCCTTGAGTAGGTGTTCCTCATCCCTGATTTCCCTGCTTTCAATTTTCTTTTCCAGCTTCTCATAGTCTGTTTTACATGCGGGACATCCCATTGATCTCTCCCTGATCAGATTAACAGCTGCGGTATTGAAGTCGAAACTCGGTTTTCACAAATCATACATAAAATATCGAAAGGGGAGTGCGCAGGCTTTAGCTTTTTAGCTTTCTGAATCAGCTTACCTGGCCTGTCATATCCGCAGTGGTCAGCACTTTGGCAAACCAGAGAGCGATTGTGCGAAGGGAGCCGAGATGAAGTTCCTCGTTAAGCGAGGTGCAGGCATCGGCGGGCAGAAAGACAAAAAAATCGCGCATGAACGCATCGCGTACTGTGGCCTCGACACAGACATTGGTGAAAAGCCCGGCGACCACCACCTGGCTAACTTTCATCGTGCGCAGCGTAAGTTCCAGGTCGGTGGCGTAAAATGCGCTGTATCTTCTTTTTGGGATCACCTTTTCTTCCGGCAGGGGTGTGATTCCGTCGGCCAGTTCGGTTTCCAGGCTGCCCTCCAGGGGCACTCCCGGCCACCAGAAACGCAGCACCTCGCCGCGGTCGACAAACTCTCCCTTGCTCTGCTGTACTGCGAAAACAACCGGCCTTTCGAATTTGCGGAAATGCTCTATCAAGAGCTTTATATTAGGAAGGATCGCCGCGCCGTTACTGTTGTAAAGCGGATACCCGGCTTCCAGGAAACAGCGCTGCATGTCTACAACCACCAGCGCGGCTGAATCAATTTTAA
>JAUVUV010000332.1 GCA_030604975.1 Candidatus Glassiibacteriota bacterium
AAGCAGCGAGAAAGCCAATTACAATTATGAGGCAGAACTATATGTATCAAATTCCCCGGAGGAGGCATATAACTACCTGCCGAATCCATTTGGTTTGTCTAGTATGGCGGGTAATGTAAGAGAGTGGTGCAACGATTTTTATGATAAGAATTATTATAAGAATAGCACCATTAACAATCCGCCAGGCCCTGAATCCGGCGAAGAACGTGTCGCCCGGGGCGGCAGCTGGAACACTTGTGAAGATGCTTGCCGATCAGCCAATCGTATCTTTCACGAACCAAGCTTCAGGATCAGCTACTTAGGCTTCCGTGTTGTCCGGCGTTAGCTCTGCTTAAAAACTTCAAGAGGCTGTCTGTTCCGGGGTGACGCCAGCCGAACACGAACTCGCGTCTAAATCAGGGAAGTCGCTCCCATCAAGCGGCAAGTGCATGAATTGGCGCCGGCGGTCTTTTGTAAGTGGACGGTGGCCACGGTTTTGAGAAAAGCCGTACACCAGCAGTCTCGACTAGTTCTCTATGATGGCCACCTGTGCCAGTCGAGGCAAGCTCAAGTTGGATTCGTTTGTAAAGACAAAACGCCAGATATCTGATCGAATACTTCCTGCACTAAATTATTTGCAGAGTTTTTAAAATAGTATCGTCGGGCCTGCCTTTAATAGCACGGGTTTGCTGAAAACGGCAGACCTTTTTTAAGAGACAGGTCAAAAGCCGGAGATTAAAACGGAACTCTGACAGGGTCAAGGTACGCGGCAAGCGTAGAGACCAAAGGAGCAGTATTTTAGGAAGTAACACCAGTTTAGCAAAGCTTTAACAGCATCAGCAAATTTAAGCCTTTCGAATGAAAACCTGCCAGTGATCGCTTTCCTTGGTTATAGAAAGCACTTCATGCCCTTCAGATGAGACGCTGCCTGGCACGTTCTTTGCGCCTTCTTCATCCAAAAGAACTATTAGTGTCTGACCTGACTCGATTTGCTCCAAGGCAAGCTTTACCTTGACAAAATTGAGTGGACAGACAACCCCCCGAAAATCTTTGGAAAGGTCGGCTATAGTTTTACGAGATGATGTTACTGGAGCAGGTTGCTCCTTCTTGACCGTTGTTGAAAAACGAAGTGAGGAATCCATATTTTGGTAAAGGTCTTTTACCGCTCTCACAAATAAGGCAACTTCCTCTACAGTACCGGGGAAAGCCTCCTCCCGGTCTGAGGCGGAAGCACAATGGATCGCGCTCTGGACTACCTGTTCCAGCTGTTGATCCACAAGCCCTTGTTCAAGAAAATATTTTTTAAACAGCTCCAAGGCCTGCAGTTCATCGGACGGCTGCTCGCCACGAGTAACCAGCAGAGAGCGCGCGGCAGCAGCGATCGCCGTAAAAAGTTTTTTCTCCTTCAGCGCATCAGCTGCGGTATCCAGATCCACTTCGATCAGGTCAAAAACTCCAGCTCCGCATTCCCCGGGACCCCTGCCAGCGAGTGAGAAGATTTCTTCCGCACCCCAGTCAAAGTAAGAATTCTTGTCCTTGCCAAATTCAGGAACTTCCATATAACTCAAGGCGAGATCTTCCGCTATCTTTCTTCCTTTTCCGTCGAGAAAAGCCTCGAACTCGGGGTATTTGTTGGAGTTCTGGAAGCTCCGAAGGTACTCGACCAGAAAAGAGGGAACATTTCTTGCCGGGATGGTACGCACAGGTTGAGCCAGCCTCGTCTTGCCTTCCTCTACCATTCCGCCCAATAAAAGCATGTAGTACGGTACCAGCCTGCTCCCCACCCTTCTGGCCACACCATAGAATCCAATCTGCGCAACCGGGTGTCTCCCGCAGGCGTTTGGGCATCCGCTGATATATATTTTCAGCTCCCCGAGGCTATCCAGGTCGAGTCCATCTTGGGAAAGTTCTCCGGCCAGCGCCTCAGCCAGTCCGCGCGAGAGGCAGATGCCGAGTCTGCATGTAGAAGCACCGGCGCAGGCAACCATGTCGCGCAACACAGCTGGCCTGCTGCCTCCCAGGCCAAGGGTGTCAAGTCCCTGGAGCAATTCAGGCAGTTCACTTTCAGCGACCCAGCGCAAGGCAAGGTTCTGCTGCTGTGTGGTGTGAAGTAGGCCCTCTCCGTGAGTTTCCACAATGTCAGCCAGCGAATGGAAAACTTCGGCCTTTATATCTCCAAGAGTCAATGGAATCTGGACCATGTAGTAGCCGCGCTGCTTTTGGGCTACCAGCATGCCATTCCCCTGCTGGAGTGACCTTTCCGCCCCAACTTCTTTTTTCTGGAGCGTTTTTCCCACTGGACCCGGGCTACGGGCCTCGGGTAATCGGGGTGGATTGTCTTTTAATGAAAGAAGTTCCTTTTCGTACAGCCTTCGGAATTCCGCAAACCCGATTTTGCCGATCAGGAAGCGCAAGCGGGCTTGGTGCTTGTTCTTTCGGTTTCCATGCTTGTCGAAAACCCGCTTTATGGCTTCAGCCACAAGATGCACCTCGCCATCCGGAACGAACTCCTCCAGCAAGTAGCCCACCTTGCTGTAAGCGCCCATGCCTCCTCCCGCATAGACTGAGAATCCCTGCTTGCCGTTTCGTCTTTTGGCAATAAAACCCACATCGCTGACCGTGGCTCCGGCGCAGTCCCTGCTGCAGCTGGAGAAGGCAATTTTATATTTCCGTGGCAGCTCGAAGGAGAGCGGGTCAGCCAACATGAACTCAGTCAGAGCCACAGCGTAGGAAGAAACATCAAAGACTTCCGTTGTGCATACTCCGGCATCGTAACAGGAAGTGATATTGCGCACGGTATTGCCGCCGCCGCCCTTGGTAGAGAGCCCCGCCTGCCGGAAAGCCGCCAGGGCCGGATACATGTTTTCAAGGCTTACCCGGTGCACCTGGACATCCTGCCGGGTAGTTACATGAATGATACGGTTCCCGTATTTTTTAGAAACTCCGGCCACAGAACGCATCTGCTGGGGTAAAATCATTCCCGCTGGAAGGCGAACCCTGAGCATGTACTTACCCGCCTCCCTCTGTTCGTATATCCCTTGAGGCACACGGAAGGCGCGGAACCTGGCCTCTGAAATCTCTCCCTTGCCGAACTTATCTATTATCTCCCGAAGATTTTCCAGATCTTCGGCAAGACTATCAGGCAGGCGATAGATGCCCTGCGAATTTTTTCCAGTTTCCATTTTCTCCTCTGATCAACACGACTGATAATTATCCGCCAAGCGTCCGATTTCCTTCTCTTGTCTCACAAGTCGATTTGGACGCGCCCTTACATCTTACCCAGGCAGGGCCTTTTTGTCTGTCTACTCATACTTTCGGCTTACCCTCCTCGCCGAGCAGGTCTGCAAAAAAACTGGTATACTTAAATCCGCTGTCTGGAGAGACAGCCACAGCAATACCCTCTTTTCCACTGCTGAATTCAGCTGCGGCATGGATAATGGCGCCGGTTGATGGTCCCACAATCAGACCTGTTTCGCGAAAGCAGCGTTTGGTCATCGCATAAGTCGGCCCGTCATTGACACGGATAACCTGATCGATTATGCTGCGGTCCAGGATCGAGGGTGGCTTGGATTCCTCGAGATTTTTCAGTCCGGGCAGTCTGTGCCCCATCTGCGGCTCGATAGCAATAACCTGGATAGCTGGATTTCTCTCTTTGAGATACTTTCCTACCCCGGTGATTGTCCCGCAGGTGCCGAATCCTGCGAAAAAGAATTTC
>JAUVUV010000314.1 GCA_030604975.1 Candidatus Glassiibacteriota bacterium
GCCATCCGTACGCCGTCTTCGCCTCTAACCATGTCTCCCGACGGCCGGGTTGATTGAAGGAGGATATCGTGTTCCTCCGAAAAGCTGAGCCACGTGCCGAATACGCCCTCGTTTTTTTCCCAGAGGATATCCCCGGTGGTGATATCCAGGGCCAGCAGGCGATACGCTTGCGGGTGAGAGCTGCCACGCCGCTTCAACTGTTTCTCGATATACGGCGGGAGCTTGTCCAGGCAGAAAACCCTGCCCCGAGCCACGGAAATTGCATTGTGAAGGAACCCGTAGTCAGCCTCGAAACTCCAGAGGGACTCGCCGGTGTGGCGGTCCATCACCACCAGGCGCTTGCTGGCGGATTTGTCGTAATTGAGGAACGGAAGCTTTCTCTGCCTGTCCCTGGGAGAAAATTTGGCCAGTGTCTTCGCATGCTCGCTATCCTCTGGTATCGAAGAAGAGAATTTCACGAATCCGCAGCCTGCAATGAGATAGTCCTCATAAATTCCGATATAGCCCCACTCAGGTTTGTCCAAACCATCAGCAGCAGGGAGTGGAATAAGCATAATAGTTTCGCCGGTAGCAGCATCCAAAACCTGGCATCCATTCTCCCGCACTAGATACACTTTCTCCGCAGCGGCTACGAAATTGGTTCCCCTGATATTTGCCCCGGGGATATGTACCTGGTTGGTGGATGTGCCTGTCGGGGCGTCCTTATAGCTGCCGTCGTAGTACACGCCATAGCTATCCAGCCCCTCAAGAACGGTTTTCCACAATACGCGTCCGGTATAGACATCCCTTGCGCTCAGGCAGTCCATGCCCTCGATAAAGAGCCTGCCTCCCACTATCTGCTCAGGGGGGCCGTGCCCGTGCCTGGGGAGGACATCCAGGTTCGAGCTCCCTCCGAACCAGAGGATTCCAAGGGGCAGTTTAACCAGCTCGTCATCGGACTTGACAGTGTTAGCGATGTTGCCGTACTGGTGGGTCCAGTCCGCGGCACCGGCAAGCGGCCCCTCGCGGGTCAGGACAATCGAACTGCCCACCGATGCGATTTGAATTCCCGTTATTCGGGCTTGATGAATAGCTTGAGAAAATACTTCTTTTTTCGATGCCGGAACATTCAGCCAGGCTTTGCCTCCATAAGGCCGCATGGAACGGATGATTTTTTCTATGTCGCTTTCATCCGGCTCGTTTACAACTGTCAGGGAGGCCATGTAGGGCGGGGATTGGAAAGTGAAGACAGATCCCCGGTGCAGGGCAATCCGTTCTCCGTAAAGGCCTCTGTGGTCTAAGCGGCGGCGGATCTTATCAATCTTTGCCGAGTCCTCGTCTACCGCAACTATCACTAGTTCCGAATTGCAGGCGAAGGCCTCGAGCAAACTGCCATCATCCACACCATAGACCAGGGCGTAACCATCCTTGACACCGGTTTGCCGGATAATAGAGAGAGCTTTCCTGGTGGCCTGAGCAGAGGGTTCTGAGATTGCCGTCTTGGGTGATATACGTGCAGGTTCTCTCTTTTCAGTGCCGAATGCCAGAATCCGGCCATCGAGCGTGACTGCAAAGAGCTTGCCGTCTGCCGCGAGCAGCCTGCCCACCTCGCCGTCCACGCTCTTGCTCCAGGCGATTTTCGGCTTTTCACCCTCGCTCTGAGGCAGCTTGACTGCGGTGATTCCGTCTTTCCCCGCGGCATATAGACAACTTCCGGCCTTGATCAGATCGAACGTGCCGTCCACCTCGATTTCCCACAGTAGGCTTTCTTTCCACTTTCGGGATTTCCGTTCGATCCACCAGTCTAAAATTTTGATAAATCCAGGCCATATTTCTCTGCTCCGCACGCGGCCCAGCCAGCGCTCCAGGAAATTTCCGGTCAGCCACCACCTGGCTTTTTGCTGGATTTGCACGGCATCGTAAGCTCTTATCGTCTGACCCGAGATATAAAAGGCCCCCTCGGTCAGCACAGGGTGCATGCCGATCCGGCGAACCAGGGAGTAGCCGGTTTCGAGGTCGTACATCGAGCATACCTGGTCCCGGTGGTGATTGAAAAACACGTATTCACCCGCGCAGACAAAAGAGCCGCCGGTTTTGTTCTGAGCCGCAAGGTGGAAGTAACGCTGTTGGCCGCTGGCGCGCTCAAAGAAAGCCGGCACGGACCTGCCGCCCGGCACCAGCAGCCCGTTTCCGGTGGCGGCCAGGGCGCCCTGGGGCGCAACCCCTGCAAAAGCAGGAGAGCTATGGGGCTGGAGTATGTATTGAGAACCGGTACGGTCATTTTCCCATTTAACTTCCCCGGTTGCAGCATCCAGGGCATAGATGAATGTACCCATGAAAGGCCAGATACTGGCTGCGAAATAAACCGTTCCATCCCTGATAACCGGCCCGCCGCGCACGGGCCAGGCGGAGATCAGGCGTTTGTTCCCGATGATTTTTTTCTTCGATGGCCCGCCGCGAAACTTCCAGACCAGGCTCCCGTCAGCAGCATGCAGGCAGTAGAGATAACCGTCATCTGAAGTAAAATAAACCCTGTCATGCCAGGCCACCGGGGGCAAACGGACCGGGCCGTCGGTGTAAAAAGCCCAGAGTTGCTCGCCGGTATCCGTATCCAGTGCCACCAGCTTGTCGGAATCGTTGAACCCGATAAACATCCGATTGCCTGTCACGACCGGCTCGAACAGTTTGTCATATGGCATCAGGTCCTGGTTCAACGGGTCATCCCAGACCATGATCCGGGCCCTGTAAAGGCGTTCCCAAACAAGATGTAACTCGGGCGAAAGATCCTCATCCGATGATGCGCTCCGGCTTGCATTGAAGCGCCACATGGGCCAGTCGGCCCCCTGAACGGGAACAGTCCAACTCAGAAAAAATAGTAGTGCGCAGTATGTTAATAGTCTCATCGCAGCTTTCGATTTCAACAATGATTTTGGAGTTCACTCTAATCCACTAGCTTTCCTTCTTTCAACTGCACTGTGCGGTGGGCGTATTCGGCTGCCGCAGGACTATGTGTGACCATGAGCACTGTGCCCCCGGATCGTGAGAAATCGGCAAAGTAGCCAAGCACGATTCTGGTGTTGTCCTGATCGAGATTTCCAGTGGGCTCATCAGCGAGCAGAAGCCTGGGCCTGTTAAGAAGAGCACGGGCGAGTCCCACGCGCTGGCGCTCCCCGGTGCTCAGTTCACCGGGAAAATGACCGATACGATCCGTGAGCTTGAAATGCTCGATAAGCTCGCGGGCACGGATTTGGGCTTGTTGATCAGGCAAGGCAAGCGATGGGGTGAGCACATTATCCAGGACATTAAGGTAGGAAACCAGGTAGAACTGCTGGAAGACAAAACCGATTTCCCTGGCGCGTAACTTTGCCCGCTCTGCCTGGGACATCCGGTAGAGCTTCCGGCCGTCGAATTCTACAGTCCCCCCGCTTGGAGGGAGCAATCCGCCGACAGCCAGGAGCAGGGTGGTCTTGCCACTGCCGCTCGGTCCCTGAACCACGACGAATTCCCCCGCTTCGATATTAAGCGAGACTCCATCCAGGGCACGGATTACTGTATCCGGTGATTTGCTGTATTTTTTGCTGAGGTCGGTTATTCGGAGCATAATTTTTCGGTTATTCCTCTCTAAGCACTTCCGCCGGATCCTGCCCTGCGGCGATCAGTGCCGGAATCCAGCTGGCCAAGGCTGATAACAAGGGCGCCGTGACAAGCACCAGGAAAAACAGGCCGGGATTGAAAAGCTTTCCGGCTGTCTGTATGTTCATGGCCAGTTCTCCGGAGGCCACTCCGACAGTGAATCCGGCAAGATAACCCAGAAAAGCACCGATTATCCCGATCAGGATCGCCTTAGCCAGGAAAATGTTCAGGATCTGAAACGACCTGAGACCCACCGCACGCAGAATTCCGATCTCATTTCTTCGATGGCGGACATTGCCCAGAGC
>JAUVUV010000177.1 GCA_030604975.1 Candidatus Glassiibacteriota bacterium
GACCTTGACAGGGCTTATCACTTATTTTCACATTCTTATCAGCCACCGTGGGAGGGGGGCGGCGGCTGTGCGACTCCAGTCGCACAGACCGTTGTGCAAAAGCACAACGGCGCGCATTTCATGCGTCCGCCGCCCCCCAGGCCCCGGGGAAAGATAACAGCTTGCTAATTTATAAATAATCCGGGTTACTGATAGCTTCCTTGGCTATCGCAACCGTCTCATAATCATCACCCAGCCGCCGAACAGAAAGACCACGACAGGCATGATTATCTGAACCACCAGAGCCATCCGCTTGGACTGCCGCTGGGTTATGTATACGGTTTGATCCTCGGGGTCCTTGGGCCTGATAGTAACCAGGCGCTCATCACCGATCAGCCAGTTGACGGTATTCATGAAAAGGTCCCAGTTGCCGCCGTAACGCAGGTAAGTGTTTGAAGCGAACTGGCTGTCGCCGAACACCACGAGCTGGGCCCTGACAGTGGACTTCTCAAGCCGCATTTCCTGAAGCTCTTCCTGTGAGGGCATTTCCCCGCCAGGTCCGGTATACACCTCCGAAAACCCCGGCTTTCTATCCTGCAGCTTTTTCAGCATCGCCACCGCCACCGGCACCGGGCCGCTCAGGTCATCCGGATCGAAAGTGGGGCTTTTCACTGCCAGGGAGCCGCGGTTCCTTTCGCCCCAGCTATTGTCACTTGTACTGGCCAAGACAGTCAATTCGAGTCCTTCCGGCGGGGTATCCACCAGCCTGACCGAGCGAACAGTAGGCATTGTGGTAAAGGCTTTCATCAAGTGCTGGGTGATCGGATGTTCCTTGTCATAGCTGTAAAGCAGAGGCTCGGTGGGTCCTGCACCCTGCCGCACTCCTGCGGTGGAGTTATCCACCACAATATCATCGCCCGCACGGATACCCCAAGTGAGCACCCATTCATTGAGGCTCGTATCATATTCCGGGTCCATACAAACCAGCACTCTCCCGCCTTTTCCAAGATAAGCCTCTATCAGGGCGATCTCCTCTGGCATAATTTCTTTACGGGCGCCAGGTATCACCAGCGCACGTGCATCCTCCGGCACGCCGCCAGCCTCGACAACATTCAGCCGTTGGACTTCGTATGCCTGGTCGCGGATCGCCGAAGCAGCCATCATGTAACCATTGGGGGTGCCGTCATCGATATCCCTCTCCTGGTGGCCCTCGAGGAAATAAACCACCTTTTTTTCGTCGCTCAGCACTTTAATCAGCGCGTTTGTCATCTGCTCCTCTGTTTCCATATCTGCCACCATCTCCTGGTTATCACCGGACTCAATTATCGCTACGTTGCCCCGGTAGCGCTGGATGTTGTACTGGCGCGCTAGCATCAGTTCCCTGTTCGGATCGAGGAACCGGTACTGGATATAAGGACTCACCCCGCCGTAAACCCTGAGCAGGTCTCTAAGCTTTCTCTCCCGTTCCCTGTTCTGGAGGATCAGAGTTCTGTTCTGTTCCTGGCTCAAAGAGCGGTCGATATAAGTCCAGAAGAACGAAATGATATAGACGTCCTGCTTCTTCTGTTCAATCTCTTTAAGGATTTCCATTGTCAGAGGGCTGAGTTCGTATTTCTTGGCTATGGTAATGTCTTCCCAGATAAAATGCCGGAAGCCGAGCATATTGACAATTACCAGAAGGCTCAGCACCAGGCAGATTACCAGCAGAGTATTGGCTCCAGAGCGGAAACTCCTAACGCTGAACACCTCACGAATGTCATCGAAACAGACAACCAGATAAAGCAGGCCGGCTGCAATCCCGAGCGTGGTCAGGCCAATCGAGTAAATGTCCCACAAACCGTTGATGTAGAAAAGTCCGAGACCGAGGAAAAAGACAACCGGACTCACGTAGCCTATCGTTTTTATTTTCTGCTTCATGTTATTCTTCACCTCCACCGCAGGGAGTATATTACCTGATAAGTTAGAAACAGCCCGATAAAGGTCAAGGAGAGGTAAAAGACAACATCTCTGGAGTTGACTATACCCATGGCGAAACTCTCGTAATGGGCGGTGATCGACAGATAATTGGCCAACTTGCCCCAGATAGTAACAGTAGTCTCTCCTACACGGCCGATTATCCAGAGAAATAGAAAAGCACCGAAAGTAAGCGCCCCGGCGATAATCTGATTCTCAGTCAGCGAGCTGATCAGCAGGCCCACCGAGATAATTGCAGATCCGTAAAGAATTATACCTGCATAACTTGTCAGGATCGGGCCCAAGTCCGGGTTGCCGTAGGTGAAAAGGTAAAATGAAAACGAGACTGTTGGTATTACCATGGTCAGGAAAAGAGCGAACGCTGCCAGAAACTTGCCAAGAACCAGCTGAATAATAGTCAGCGGAGAGGTCAGCAACAGTTCCAGAGTGCCGGTCCTGCGCTCCTCGGCAAACAGACGCATGGTGATCATTGGCAGTAGAAACAAGCTGATATTGCGGATGTTTTGAAAGACATAGCGGATCACCGAATCGTTAATACTGAATTTCGGAATCAAGCTTTGGGTGTTGACAGCCTGAGCGGTGGCCATGAAAGACATCTGCACGAAATCGTTGAATTTGTAAATGAACCGGTTTGAGACAAGTATCAGAAAAACGCCGATAACAACATAGGCGATCGGGCTGACATAGTAGGACTTATATTCTCGCCAGAAAATTGCGATTATGTTGCGCATGAATTCTGCCTTCTGTTTTAATTTTTATCTAACACCGCCATTTTACCGCGACAGTGAAAAATCATTAATGTCCTTTTGAAGTAATCTTGATAAAGATCTCCTCAAGAGTCATCGCCTTTGGCCTCAGTTCCAGCAGTTCGGCGCCTGTTTCTACCAGAGCACGCGCAAGCTCCCCGCGGCGGTTCTTACCCAGTTCATAGGAGATCTCGAACGACCGTGGGTCATCCTTTTTGCGGTCCGGGCTTTTCTGTTCGCTCACCTCGAGAACCCCGGGAAATGCCTTTATCCGTTGAAAAATATCCTCGGGCCCTCCGTGCAGAAGGACTCTTACCATGTCACAGCCTTTGAGCTTACCGGTCAGTTTTTCGGTAGTATCCCCGGCCAGGATCTTTCCCCGGTCAATAATCAGCACCCTGTCGCAGGTAAGGCTTGCCTCGGGCAAAATGTGTGTGCTGAGCAGGATACTCTGCTCGCCTGCGAGCTGGCGGATAAACTGTCTCACTCCGATTATCTGGTGCGGGTCGAGCCCTGCCGAGGGCTCGTCCAGGATCAGGATCGGCGGGTTATGGATCAGCGCCTGCGCCAGGCCCACCCGCTGACGATACCCCCGACTGAGCTTGTGAATATGAAGCTTCTGCACCTCCCCAAGCGAGCAGTGCTCGATCACATACTGAAGTCTTTTCCTGCGCACGCGGCCGCTTTTCAATCCCTTGATCCTGCCGCAAAAATTAAGGTAATCCCGAACTCGCATTTCGTGATAAAGTGGTGGGAGTTCCGGAAGGTAACCGATATTCCTTTTGACCTTCTGCGGGTGGTCGTAAATGTCGTAGCCGGATACTTTAACAGTACCTTGCGTGGCCGAAAGATAGCCGGCTATGATGCGCATCGTAGTTGTTTTCCCGGCACCGTTAGGGCCGAGAAAGCCGAGAATTTCTCCCTTTCGCAAGTTGAAAGAAATGTTATCCACAGCCATAAAATTGCCGTAGCGCTTACTTAAGTTATCGACCTGTATCAATCAAAGCCTCCTGCAAAAGGATGGTCAAAGGCTTAGCTTTACATGTAATACGCCTGAATCATCTTAACTTTTTCTCGCGCATACGGAAAAAGCTCATCAAAGGTTCAATATACGAACTTCCCACACTGAGGTCTATAAAATCTACCCCAGCGGAGGCAAAAAGCTCCTCCTGCTGCTTTCTCCGCTCGGAGACCAGCTTTCTAAAATCCTCCCGTACCTGCCTGGAGGATGCGTCCACCACCTCCACCACACCTGTTTCGGTGTCCTCGAGGCGTATCAGACCGACTTTCGGAAGCTCCAGCTCGCGCGGATCGCTGATCCGCATCAGGATCAGGTCGTGCCGCTGGGCGAGAACCTTCAGCGGCTTTTCGAAACCCTCGTCCAGGAAATCGCTCACCACGAAAACAACGCTTTTTCGGTTGAGCACGTGAATAATGTATTCAAGCCCTTCACGCAGTGAGGTTCCCCTGTGCTGCGGCTGGAAAAACAAGAGTTCGCGGATGACCCGCAGCACATGTTTGCGCCCTTTCTTGGGAACGACAACTTTTTCAACCTGGTCGGTAACTATCACCAGGCCCACGCGGTCATTGTTCTTGATCGCGCTAAAAGCGAGCACCGCGCAGATTTCCGCTGCGTATTCGTTTTTCAGCCTGTCAACCGAGCCGAAAAACCCGCTTCCCGAGGCATCCACCAGGAAAACCACAGTCAGCTCGCGCTCCTCGACATATTTCTTGATATAAGGGTAACCCATCCGCGCGGTAACGTTCCAGTCAATGGAGCGGATGTCGTCGCCCTGCTGGTATTCCCGGACCTCGGAGAACTCCATCCCGAGACCTTTGAAAATGCTGTGATACACGCCGGAAAAGACGTCCTCGACCAGGCTGCGGGTCATTATTTCAATATGGCGTACCTTTTTCAGTATTTCCTGGGGAATCAAGCTTAAGGCACCTCCACGTGGTCAAAAACTTTTTTGATAATATCCTCGGAGGTCAACTCCTCTGCCTCTGCTTCATAGGTAAGAATCACCCGGTGGCGCAGTACATCCATGCCCACCACTTTCACATCCTCGGGAGTAACATAACCCCGCCGCCGCATAAACGCGTTTGCCCTCGCCGCCTGGGCCAGATAAATCGAAGCACGCGGACTGGCCCCGTATTCGATCAGGCCCTCCAGTTCAGCCAATCCGTACTCTGCCGGCTGACGGGTCGCCAGGACCAGGGATACTATATAATCCTTGATTTTTTCATCCATATAAACTTCACACACAACCTTTCGGCAGCGCAGGATATCCTCTGGCGAGATGCGCTTTTCCACCTCCGGAATCTCCCCGCCGGACATGCGCTCCAGAATCCGGCGCTCCTCATCTTTTGTGGGATAGGTAACTCTGAGCTTGAACATGAAACGGTCAACCTGTGCCTCGGGCAGCGGGTAAGTCCCCTCCTGTTCGATCGGGTTTTCAGTGGCCAGGACCAGAAACGGCTCAGGCAGCTTGAATGTGGTCGTGCCGATAGTCACCTGGCGCTCCTGCATTGCCTCGAGCAGTGCGCTCTGCACCTTTGCCGGGGCCCGGTTGATTTCATCAGCCAGGACGATATTGGTAAATATCGGTCCCTTGTGGGGTGTAAACTCGCCGGTTTTCTGGCTGTAAACCATTGTACCGATCAGGTCCGCAGGCAGAAGGTCGGGGGTGAACTGGATACGCCCGAACCCGGCATCGATTACCCTGGCCAGGGTCCTCACACACAGGGTTTTGGCAAGCCCCGGAACCCCCTCGATAAGTACATGGCCGTCGCAGATAA
>JAUVUV010000150.1 GCA_030604975.1 Candidatus Glassiibacteriota bacterium
CTCCACGGTAAAGGCCTTCTTGAATGTATTGCTGATAAAGACGATTCAGAAGGGCGCTTCGCAAATCTCGGTCACTGCGTGTACCTTTAGTCATCGATCCTCTCCAACTTTATTTTCTATGTTTTATGATGCCAACGGCTTTCCCGTGGATATGCGCCCCGGCATGGACTTTGTTGTGGCAGGCTCTGCAGAGTACAAGCAGGTTGGCACTCTCAGACTTTCCACCGGCTGCAAGCGGTTTGATAAAATGGATCTCGAGCTCTCCGCCCGATTCGCACGCCTGGCAGTTTGAGACACTTCTCCCCGCAGCATAAAGTCGTCGTATGAGTGACTGACCGCTCACGACACTGCTTCTATACTTCTGCAAGCAAACCGAACAGAGCGGCCAGCAGTCGCCGAGAGTGTGAGTCTGGTGCGGGTCGCGCGCTTTCAGCTCGATACCGCATGCGGTGCAACGGGTCATTTTTCGATCACGGTTTCCAGAGCGGATCCATCAACCGGGCAAACAAACTCAACGCTTGCTCCGGCGGCAGTGAATATACGCCCGCAGGAGGGACAGCGCATGATAATAACTTTTTGCTGTCCATTTTTCCGGGTTGTAATAAAAGCCGTATCCGCTTTACTTAGATGCGGTCTCAAATCCCCTGATACAAGCACTGCCACGACTTCCTCGAAAGAGTCTCTTTCCGGCACCCTGCCTTCTTTCTCACTCCAGTGCCTGAGCACCCAGGAGCGGAAGCGGCGCGTATCGAGTGGGTACTGAAGGGCTGGCATTGCGGAAGAATCCACGAGCGCGGCCAGCCTGTCGTTTTCGTGGCACTGAACACAGCTTTTCGGCCAGGAAAAGGGAACCGCGGCAAATCTCAATGGTGAGCGTTCTGCATGGCAGAGTCCGCAAGAGCGAAGAGCGAGTTTTCCGGGACGGAACGGACGGCCCAGGTGGTCTGTACCATGAGCCGGGTTGAAATCGAGTTCGCCCGGGGCTCCATTATGGCAAACCGTGCAGCCGAACTCACGGGGCGGGTGAAAGGCCATCACCCCGGGATAACTTTCCGGCGTTGCCTCCGGAAAGAGCATTACCCGCTCACCGCCGTTCAGCAGCAGGTGGCAACTCGTGCATAACTCACGCACAGGCACGCGTTCCGGCCTGAGCCAGCGAATCTCATAAACCCGGCTGTCTCGGGTTTCAATGTAATCTCTGATTCTTCCCACTGCCTCCAGGCCATCTCTCAGGGAGTCCATCTGGGCTGCTAAGCGTTCCGCTTCATTCTCAAGGCGTGACATGAACCTGGCTGCGGAAAAGTAACGGGTCGTAAAATCTTCATCCACCCCCCGGGAAGCGCTCCTGGCGGTTTCGCGCACGGCAAGCAGAATATCATGATAGCCTGCCAGTTCCCGTCTCAGAACAAGAAGGGAATCTGCAAGCCTGTCCAGCCGCGAAAGCAGTTCACTTTCCGCAATCAGATCGTAAAGCTCTTCCAGGCGTGTGGTGTCGTTTGGCGGAATTCTCCCTTCACCGCTACTTGCCACCTGAGCGAGATTCTTTTCCAGGTAGGCGGAGATATAGTTCCACCCGTGGGAGCGCCAGTCGCTGCGGGGCAACCAAAAAAGCAGGCCCAGAATAAGAGCCAGTGCTGAAAAAACCGTAATTTGTCTTGCCATGAGTCTTACAGAAGAGGAATATAGTAAAAAGTTTGTCAGAAATTATACTAACACTAGCTTGATTAACGGGCAAGGGAGTAAAAAGGTATGGTCTTTCTTGATTGCAAGACTCTTTACGAAAAAAAAATTTTGGCCTAGTAAGAAGTCATATTAAATTAAATATAAAATTATACTTTTACCGGAGGGTTAAAATCTTGCGTCCAACCAGGAGACTTCGATCGAGTTTGACTGTGTTGCAGGTGTTTTGTCTTTGTTCCATGCTTTGTGTTGGCGTTAGCCTGCCCGGGGCATTCTCGGATGACACAGATAAAGACCTCAAGGGCTTCAGCGAGGATATGCTGCGGCTGGAGAAAGCCCGAAGAGCAGTGGAACGCGGTAAGATATATCTTCAGGATAAGTCTTACGAGGATGCTCGGCGGGAGTTCACAACAGCTCTTCAACTGAATGTGGATTATATCGAGGCGCGGTTCTGGCTGGGCCTGGTGGAGAGAGGGGCGGGAAACTATAAACTTTCAGTCGAGCATTTCAAAGCTGTTTATAAGAAAAAGCCCGACTACAAGGGACTCTGCCTTGAATTTGTTCGCAGTTACCTCGCTCTGGGAGATTGCTCCCAGGCGGAGAGCTGGCTTAAAAGGCACAAAGAACGGAACACTGATGCAGCAAAAGAGCTGCGAAAGCTTGAACGCGAGATAAGAAAATGTTTCGCTCAGAGGGAGAAGTGATTTGAGTAAAACCGGCGGTTGGAACCTGGAGCGATTCGGCTGGATATCCCTGTACATCGGGATCCTGACTATACCCTTTTTCCCACCCTATTCACTCATACTGCTCATTTTCGGTGGGGTGGTCACGACAATCTACCATTCGCGGCACCGATAAAAACACCCCACTGTTTCGGCTTATCCCATGCTTACCCTGAAGCTCTTACCCATCTTCCCTTGGCTGCTCCAAACCGGTGGTCTTTAAGTCGGCGTTTTCCGATCCCTTGCTTTTTCGGGCGCTGCCTGCGCGTGGATTTCTCCTCTCGTAATCCTTGATAAAATAAGTGATCTCGCGGAGATGATTATCGATCCGGTCCAGGTAAAATGACATATGGGAAAGCTTTTTCGAGAAACTTTGCACGAGAAAAAAGGTGAAAATAACCGCCACTGTCAGAACGACCGGCAGGATCTGGCCGATGAGATCGAGAAAATAAACCAGTTGCACGATATGGCTTTCAATCCAGTTCATGGTTATCTGGGGAAAGAGATTGAGCTGCAAATGTTCGTGCCGGGATTAAGATTTCAAGGGTTCCCGGTTTTAGAATCCCTGCCTGAAGGCTGAGCGGGGTTTTTACTCTGGCTATCATCAGCTCCCTTCCGGTTCTTTCCTCCGGAGGCCTGGTCTGCTCCTGTGGCTGCCTGCGGAGACTCACCCGGCTCATTCACCGGTTTTTCAAGCTGTTCCCCGGTGGGCTCTTCCTGGCCTGGGCCCCCCATTTTTTGCCCGGCCTGTGTGTCTGCCTGCGGGGTTTTGCTGGGTTCATTCACTCCCTGGGAAGGCTTTTGTCCGGTTTTCGCTGTATCCTGCGAAACGGCTGGTGCAGATACCGAATCCACCCTTGCAGAATCAGCAGCGGCGGTGGAGTCTGCCGCCTGCTTCATCCGGGCGATCGAATCGAGATGTGCCTGTTCGATCGAGTCGAGCCTTGCCACCCTTGCAGCCTCCCGGTCGCGAAGAACCTTGGCAAAAAGAGGTACATCGACCGGTTCGACCATGCTCTGCATCTCCCAATCCAGGGCCTTGCCATAGCTTTTCTGCACCATCACGTCCAGGACAAAGCCGGTGACCCGCCTTGTCGTGTCCACCTCGACCTGTGGTCCACGAGCAGGTCCACGCCTGCTCCGTTCCTGCTGACGCTGTTGTTCCACTTGTTTTACAGCCTTCTCGTGCCTGGCATCCAGATATTCCTGAAGCGATTCCTTCAAGTTGTCGGGAATCGGGACCTCGACCCAATCACCGTCAGATACACCGTATGGGAAATATTCACCGGCGTTCACTGTGAAAAGAATATCCGAATCGACTCTTTTCTCCAGGTAGATATAAGTATTATTAGTAGTTACAAAAACTGAATCGTATTGCGTAAATAATTTCGTATCATCCTGTCTCTGCCTTCTTCTGTATCCGTCGACAAGACTGCTGCGTAGCTCAGCCTGCTGGACTTGCCTGATATAATCTTCCTTTGCCGCATACCAGACGTCTAGCGTATCCTCCGGCATCTTTCCCCAGCGTTTCACATCCTGGAACTTGAGCCTTGCCGTATTGATCGTATCCGGCAGCAGCCGGAAAATTCCCGTGTGTTCGAAATCGGCATCAACCGGCTTGGTGTCTTTGACCTGGAGATTTTCTAACACTTTCATCTTGATATTTCTTCTGCCTATTTTAAGTTCCAGGCGGTGAAATCTGCGCTCTATCGGGTAATAGTTTATGCTTCTCAGGCCCCGGAAAATATTGTGCACCCTGAAATTCTCTGTCGGGAACAGGCGGGTATGCACAATCAAACCCTTTTCCGGGGTGATCTCCTGGCTAACCAGGCGCATCTCAACTATCGACGCACCCTTCTTGTCATAGCCGATAAAAACGCTATTGCGGGAAAAATCGCGCTCCTGCGGTTCAATCTTGCTCCTGTCGACTTTATCCTTGCCAATAAAGGGGATAGAGAAGCATCCGCCAAGAATGAGAAGCAATAGCAGCGGGAAAATTCCCCAGGCCGATTTTTTAATCCTGCGCTTCATACCAGTGTCTTGATAAACTAAGTTTATTGATAATGATATCAGTGCTGATCCAGCAGGTTCAATAGCGGAAAAATCAATAAGTCTTTCATCTTTTTAAAGTTAACCACTCCGAAAGCAAAATACAAGAGTGGTCAGCACTATGAATATACAGCACGGCATGGCCAGGGAAAGGAGCCGTGAAAGACTTGCGACTGCCGCCCTTTGGAGAAGATTTTATCAAGCGCAAGAGATACGATCCAGGATTCACCGATACCTACCCTCGTTTCACAAGATCCAGGCACCTATTTTAGCAAAACCATTTTCCGGGTCTGCATGAAAGAGCCGGCTTTCAACCTGTAAAGGTAAATCCCGCTCGATACGCTACGACCGAAACTGTCCGTGCCATCCCAGATCACACTGTATGTGCCTGCTTCCCGCATCCCATTCACCAGCGTGCGAACCACGCGGCCGCTTAAATCGTAGATTTTCAGACTCACCAGGGGGGCTTCCGCTTCCGGAACGCTGTAGCTGATTGTTGTGGAAGGGTTAAACGGGTTGGGAAAATTCCGGGACAGGGAGAAACCTCTGGGCAACGTGGCAGATTCAGCATCTTTTCCGCTATCGAGAAACGAGGCGGCCATGCCCCCTGTTGCAGCTATTTCTTCCACAGATGAGATAGTCGGCTCAAATTCCAGAGAGGAACCGTCAGGGAAGGTGATTCTCCACAGCTCTCCGAAAGAGAATTTCATGTCCTTGTAGGTTCCATAGGTAACGACCCCTGATGACGCCAAAGAGGTTTGCTGGGGGGCGCTAAGCAATTTCAGCAGAGCAAGCAGGTCGAAAATATCCGTCTTGCCGTCTCTGTTTACATCAGCGAAGGGGGACTCTGACTTACCGCTTAGAACTTTCAGCAGTTGGAGCAGATCGAAAATATCGACCTTATCATTCCCATCGACATCCCCTTCCACAGCAGGCTCCGGCTGGATAACTTCCTGAACGCTGCCGGTATTGCGCAGGTCGCGGCGGAATTTAGGCCATGGACTGTCAGCCAGCCCTGCGCCTGTTCCGGAATCGATTGCATAAAGGTAGCCGTCGTTCGAACCCACGTAAATTATGCCATCGTCAGTGATTGTGGGCGAACTGGCCACTTCAGCATCGGTCTGGAAGCTCCATTTCAACGTTCCATCCGGGTTGATTGCATATAAATAGTTGTCCCACGAGCCAACATAGATCGTACTATCGCTGCCGACCGCTGGGGTACTTGAAATGATACCTCCAGTGGGGAATTCCCACTCCTGCACGCCCTGGGGATTTATTGCATACAGGTTGTTATCAGAGGAGCCTACGTAAATCGTGCCGTCAGGGGCCAGCGCAGGGGAACCGAGGATTGGGCCGTCAGTGACGAAAGTCCACTTGAGCACTGCCGGGGGGAGGAAAGCGAATAGTTTTCCGCTCCAGGAGCCAACGGAAATCGTGCTGTCAGCGGCAATCGCCGCCGAGCCGGAAAC
>JAUVUV010000171.1 GCA_030604975.1 Candidatus Glassiibacteriota bacterium
CTCACTGCTTGTCGGCGGCATCGGAATCATGAATATCATGCTGGCCACTGTGCTGGAACGCACGCGCGAAATCGGCGTTCGCCGCGCTCTGGGTGCAAAACGGAAAGATATTCTCAACCAGTTTCTTATTGAAGCAGTGGGGCTGAGCCTTGTCGGGGGAACTATCGGAGTGTTTCTCGGAATAGCTATGTCAGGGGTGGTAAGCAGTATCGGCGAGTTCGGAGCGATTGTCTCGCCTTTCCACGTGCTGCTCGCTTTCTTTGTTGCGGCGGCCGTAGGTGTAATTTCAGGCACGTTTCCGGCCCGGCGCGCGGCCAATATTGACCCGATTGATGCACTGAGGTATGAATAGTCTTCCGTTCAGTAAGTCGCTTTTACGCCTAAGATTGCTCACCACTTAAGTCGAATCGAATAAATCCTGTAAAACTGTTGCCAGAGGTAAACAATGAAAACTCTAATTGCATCTGTAGCGGGACTGGTTGGCATGTTGATTCTGGCAGTTCCGGTTGCGGCACAGGAGGAGCCGATCATACTGACACTGGATAACGCAATCGAGCTGGCTCTTGAGAAAAGCTACGATGCCCGGCGCGAACGTTTGATTCTGCTGGGCGCGCAACAGAATGTCGTCGCACAAAAAAACCGTTTCAAAACCCAGGTGAATTTGACTCTGAACTCCCCTGATTTCCAGGAACGGGTCCAGGCCATCCCCCTTCCGGACGAGGTGCCTATCTATAATACGTTCGGAACCTTGAGATGGCAATCTCAGATGAGGATCACCCAGCCCCTGCCCACCAACGGCAGTATCAGCTTGAGGACAAATCTTTACCAGATTCGCGAGTCCGTGTTCAGGGACCAGTTGGATATCACCGAGAAAGAAAAGCGCTTTTTCTCATCCTTCCGACTCACATTCAACCAGCCGCTGTTTGTCCCTAATACTCTCAAGCTGGGTATGGAAAGAGCCAATCTGGAGCATGAGCGGGCACAGCGGGAGTTCACGCGCACAGAGCTGGATGTGGTATACAGGGTCACAGAGAGCTTTTTCGGCCTGTACAGCGCCATCCGCCGGCTGGAAATCGCCAGGGAGGAAGTGAACCAGCAGGAGCAGGCCTACGAACTGGCTCGGCAGAAATTTGATGCGGGCCTGATTCCTGAGGTCGGGGCGCTGCAAATGGAGGTTGACCTGGCCCAGAGCAGGAACAGGCTTCTGGAGGCTGAAGGCGATCTATCACAGATGGAGGACCGGTTCAAGATCACAGTCGGTCTGCCGCTTGAACAGCAGGTGGCTGTAAAGACCGATTTCGCCCTGAGTCTGTTTGATGTGGATGAAGAGAAAGCTATCGAACAAGGCCTTCGCCACCGGGCTGAAATCCGTCGCGGAGAAATCGACCGGCGGCTGGCGGAAATCACTGTTCAGGAGACCGATGCCCGCACGGCGATCAGAGGTGATATTAGAGCTTACTATGACCTTACAGGTATCAGCGATCCTTACCTTGACTATGGAGTCAGCACCGCCCGGCTTTTCAGATCCAGCATCAACGACTTACGGCGCCGTCCTAAAAACAGGGGAATAACCTTCACCCTGTCCGTGCCTATCTGGGATTCCGGAGTTAATCGCGCCGAGGTGGCTGCTGCACGGGCGAGGCTGGAAAGGAACGAGTTGACTGAAAGGGAAAACAAACGCCTTGTGGTTCAAGATATCAGAGCGACTATTACCAGACTGCGGGAAACCAGCGGGCGCTTGGATGTTCTGACAAGGAGCGAGGAAGTCGCCCTGCGAAGCTTTGAAATCAGCCAGGCCCAGTTCGACAACGGCGATATCACCAGCCAGGAGCTGGCAGAAAATCGGGACCGTCTGACAACGGCCCGCCAGAACTACCTTGCTGCCTATATCGACTACCAGTTGTCGGTAGCGGATCTCAAACGCAACACACTATATGACTTTGAAAAAGGGCGCAGCCTGGTGAAAGACTCCTGATAAAAGCCGCTGCGCTGTGACATGAGTAAGAAAATTGGAATAAAGTTGCCGGAGTATAGTAAATAATCGGCCGAACATGCCAAAGAAGGGAATGAGCCTTTCATGCTGATCGAACTGCAGGGAATAGTGAAAATTTACCGTATAGGCAGTTACGATGTCCGGGCACTTCAGGGTATAGACTTAAAAATAGAGAAAAACGGATATCTCGCTGTCATGGGCCCCTCCGGTTCCGGTAAGTCCACGCTGATGAATATCCTGGGTTGTCTGGATACCCCCACTTCCGGTGTCCACATTTTCGAGGGCGAAAAGATAAGCGAGCTGAACGATGACGAGCTTGCCGATATCCGCAATCGCAAGATCGGCTTTGTCTTTCAAACGTTCAATCTTCTCCCCAGGGCCACTGCGCTTACCAATGTGGAGTTGCCCTTGGTTTATAGCGGGATTACCATCGAGCAGCGCAGGCGTTACGCAACCGAAGCTTTAGAAAAGGTGGGACTTGGCGACCGTCTGCACCACCGGCCGAATCAGCTCTCCGGCGGTCAGCGGCAGCGTGTAGCTATTGCGCGGGCCCTGGTTAACAATCCTTCGGTTATCCTCGCCGATGAACCCACAGGGAACCTGGATTCAAAAACTGGCAAGGAGATCATGCAGCTTTTCAATAGCCTCAACAAGCTCGGGCATACTTTAATTGTAGTAACCCATGAAGAATACATTGCTTCCGATGCGAAACGCATTGTCAGGCTTCTCGACGGCCATATCGAGAACGACAATCAGAACGATTTACCACAAGAAGTTAAAATATGAATAATTCCCGGCGATAATTTCATCAAAGAGGCCATTTTAGACCCCTATCTCAGGACCGAGTTTCCCACTACCGCCACATCGCCGGGATCCATGGTCAGCGGACTTATCAGCTCCCCATCCACGAACACCTCGGCCCGCGGGTGCGGCAGCCGGACCTTTCCTCTGGGCTCGAGCGGGGGCCGGTTCTGTTGGGCCCTTCTCCCGCCGGTGAGGAAAACCCGTTGGTTGTCGGCCGAGACACTGGCCGGCTCCTCGGTGCGGGCCAGGCTTTGCCCGGCGAAGCTCAGGTTGCGGCCGTCCCCCAGCATGTAGCCTACCACCTGGCCCGAGGGATCAGTGCGCACCAGGCTGAGCAGGCCATCGGTGCGGAGTTCCCCGCAAGCGATCTCTTTCCCCGCGCCGCGGGCATTGTCCGCCGGCTGCCAGATAATCAGGTCCCGGAAAGAGCCGCTTTCCACCACCAGACTCACCGCCCGCGGGTTGCCGGTGACTTCCGGCCCTTTGCTGAATGACGGCCGTGGGCCCTCTTTCTTCCAGGCTCCTGCAACCGCGACATACCTTACCTGCCCGCCGTGCTGGTGCACCCTGATCAGCCCAAGCTCGATCGGGTACCTGCTGCTGCCTCCCTTGACCAGCCGGAAATCCACTGCGGGCGCAGTAGGCTCGAGAAAACCGATCGAGCAATTTGCCTCCTCGCCCTCGATCAGCAGGGGCTCTGCCAGGCTGCCTGCTCCGGTAACCCCCTTGGCCGTGGTATACCACTGCCAGTGGTAATCGTGCTCCCTGTCCTCGCTCTTCTGGATCTCATCTACTACCACAAGGTAAGGACAGGGGCCCTGCTTGACAAACAGGCAGGAACGGTCGGCCTGCACAGCGGGAGAGCTCTTCGGGTCGGAGCGGTCCTGGTAAGAGGCTTTTGCATCTCCGCGCACGTAATCGGCAAAATGGCCCTGGCCCAGCCCGGTAAGCAGGCCCTTAATCGAGTTCTGGGCACTGCAGGTGGTGATGGGATCAAAAGCCGGCATCCCTCCTCCATCCACGATCACGATGTTGTGCTCGAAATCGACCCCGTGGTTTTCATCCCTGTAGGCGTATATGTTTCGGTGGGTGCCGAACTTTTCCCCGAAAGCGTTGAACAGGAAGGTGTTCATGTCGTAATGCTGGTGGTTGGCATTGTCGTAGCGGGTGGCGAATGCGAACCAGGCGGCCCGCTCGTTGTCCCATTCGGAGCGGCTGTAGAAATAGCCGGCCCGGTTGGGTGTGATCTCGAAATAGCAGGAGGTGGGACGGCCGGCTTCGCCCGGGGAGACCGGCTCGAGGTCATCCGGGTACAAGAGGAAAGCCAGCAGGGGATTGAGCCTATTGCGGTCGGTGTACTTGATAAAAGTCCAGAGGGCGGGCCCATCAGCCATCTCGCCGATACCCAGCAGGTAAGCGGCGGCAAACACCCGGCGACCGTAGCTGGTGTTGTCCCCGATCGGTCCGCAGCCGCCCTGGGGCATCCACTGGAACATCTGGTAGTTCCCTGCATTGACCGCGCCGCTGAGGCTGATTATGTCCGGTCCGCCGGTGCGCCTGAGCGCCTCGCCGAACTGGGTCGGGTTCTTGTGGTATTGGGCATAGCAGGGACCCTCGATACAGATGCCGGTTTCCCTCCAGGAGTGGGGAAAGTAGTTGCGCTGGATCCGGTGGATAGCGCTGACCAGCCATTTCTCGAATTCAGGGTGGTCGGTTTCCCCCTGGATCGCCGTGCAGAGTAGTCCCAGTGCGCCAACCGGTATGGCCCCGCAGTTGATACTGGCATTGCGCCACCACCAGGCCTCGGTATGCTCGTAGAGGGCCTTGCACCAGCTCTCCAGCCCCTCGAGCACCACCGCCCTTTCTTTCTCATCCATCAGCTCGAACAGCCAGTCCCAGGCATACGCAAAAGCCTTGGGCCAGCGCTCGGTGGCGAAAAAATCGCTGTCGATTTCCTCGTAGCACTTGTAGGGATCGATCTCGGCTATGATCTCCTTGAACAGCTCCACAGCCTGCCGCCCCAATTCTGCGTCCCCCTCGATCTGGTAGACCAGGGCCATGGCGTTCAATTTCCGCCCGCGCCTGTTACCCTCGGCCGGACCGCGGGCAAGCTCCACCACCTTTCCGTAGCATTCGGCGGCCAGCCCCTCCCCCTTTGCCCGGCGTCTCAGGCGGGGCAGCTCCTTTGCACAGAACAGCAGGCCCGGGTGGGTGCCCGGGGTGACTACCTCGTACCTCTTCGCCGTGATTTGTGAGGATTTTTGAGACTCCTGTGCCGGAGGAGTCGCACAGGCCGAGAAAAGGGAAAAGCAAGCTAAGACCCTGGGCAATCCGGCAGAAGTTATCTTATTCATTTTACCTCCCTGGTGGCTGTGGAAAAGTATCCAACTGTTTGTTCGAAGCGCTTCGTTAATGTGTTGTGCTATCCAAAAGCAAGAGGTTGTTTCATAAACAGCCTCCCACATCATGTCCGTCGATAGACCGCAAGATTATGTAATGAGTTTCTATCATAACGGTGCGAGTGGCTAAAATCAACGAAACTGCTTTTTAGAACAGGTTTCATGAGCCGGCATGGCTCACCCGGAAACTATTGAAACCAACATTCCCCATATAAAAGTCGATAGTCGTTATTTTAGCCTGTTTTTTTATTTTTTGTACGCAGGCTGTCACCCTCCCTGGCTCCCAAAGCACGCCACGCTGCCATTCTGCTGTACCACTATTACCCGGCCATCTCTGTCAATCAGCAGGCCACTCGGCAGGGCGGGAGAGGAAAGCTCATGCTCCCAGACCACCTTGCCACTTGCACGGTCAATGGAACGCAC
>JAUVUV010000110.1 GCA_030604975.1 Candidatus Glassiibacteriota bacterium
ATAAGATTGTCCCGTTGTATTCGAACCGGAGTAACCAGTCCACTCCATTGAGAGCCGCCTTTTTATAGATTTCATCTCCGGTCATACCGTAAAGCTGGAATGCGAAAGCGGAAAAGAGCGCGGTGGAACACCACCACTCTTTGTCGCTCTTTTTCCAGTACCCGTCCGTAATCCCGCCTGATTTTCGAACGAAATTCTCCATGACCAGCCTGGCGAAAGAGCGGGCCGAGTCCAGATAACGTTTTCGCTCTGTTTCGTCGGTGCAACGGACCGCGGTAGCCAGGATTCCCATGGCAATCGATCCGCAGTCGGCCACAAACCATTGGCCGGTGGATTCTCCCGGTTTCCTGTGATAATTCATGTAGTATGCGCCTTGCGGGATCATTTTGCTCTGGTGGCGAAGCATCCTGTCCGACCAGGCCCGGCAAGCGGCAAAATAGCGCTCCCGGCCGGTGAGCTCATAAGCCACGGCCAGAGCCCGAACTGCATAGGAATCAACAAAGAACTGGGGATAATCTCGCAGTCGAGTCTTGTTCCTGGAACCGCTGTTATCAGCCGGTTCCTCCCGAAGGGCTTGTGCAGCTAAATCGGCGAGGGAGAGAAAATGACCGAGTACCTCCAGGTCGAGCTGATTGAGTGATGTGCTTCCGTTTTTCTCCTTTTCCGTTCCGGGAGTATTCTTCTGAGCAAATGCTGTCGCGGCCATTACGACCAGCACGATGGCGATGATCTTCACCATTCTGAATTCAGCAATAACGGTTGTTTTCATTCATACTCCAAACATTAAGGATAAAACTAATATTTTATTACCCGTGCATCCTGAGGATTATCAACAGCCAGCAAGGCTGAAAATCTCTTAGGAAATCTGGCTGGGGAGTCAGGTTCTATTAATAAAATATCGTATATTCCCTTGTCATAGACAGGCAGTAGCTCACCCGGGTTTTTTAGTGGAAAGCAGTAAATCAGTTCATTAACGATTTGGTCGAATACAGCAGCGCAGATTTTTTTAGCAGGGGGATAATATACCCTTGCGATGTAATATGGGATTTCGCGCCCGTCTGTTTCTTGCTGAGTGAGCGTGGCCGGCCAGCCCTTGAACTGTCCTTTGCCTTCAGGGTTGGGCATCACATCATAAGGCCAGCATTCAATCTGGTAAGTCCTTTTCCTTGTATCGATCTGCACGATACCGACTCCGTCACCCTGGCAGAGCCGGACAGAATCCACATTGACCCCTGGGCGGGAGTTCCAGCGCCGCAGGGTCTGGTTGCGGTCGCCCATGAAGTTGACATCCGTGGGATTGGCGGCTGCAAGAAGGCGGAAGCGGTTGCCGAAACCATCCTCGAAATCCCCGGTGTAACCGTAAGGATCGGCCAGGGGGCCGGTGCCTGGTTTGCGGGGATAGAACCAGCGCCAGAAGATGTTGCCAATTGCCGGCACGCAAAACTGCACCGGGCCGTCAGAGTAAGTCTCCAGACCCAGGCGGACCAAGGTCGAAAGGTGCTGGTCGCCGCCGATAATCAGGGCACGGGCTTTGCGAAAGATGCTCACTGCCCGGTCTCGTGCCGCCTTGGGCCAACCGCCTGTATCGTAATCTTTCCTGATATTGCCATCCTTATCGGTCTGCACGGAAGCATAGACACTCTGGCTGAGAACGACTTTCATCGTGGCGTTGCGCCAGTCTGTAGCCCAGTGCTCAAGAAAGTTTAGCTGGCGTTTTCCGAGAAGAACCGCTTCACTGTCCGGAGTAGTCCGGGCGGACTTGAACTTGCGGTCCTCGAGCACGGCAAAACTCACTCCACCATAGGAGAAGCCGGTGTAGTAAACATCAATGCCGTTCAGGATCGGAGTGGGGTCGTAGGGGTCGGGGTTGTGCGCACACTGGGTGCGCTGGACAAGCTGCACAAACAGCGGGGCCATCATGTAGCCGCCGAACCAGTTGCTTCCGCGCATATTAAGCTTCCCTTCCCAGCCCCAGATGTTTCCCTGGTAGACATCGTGGTCGTCCACCTGGCAGATGGCCGGCCGGTGGCGGGTAAGCTCTCCAAAAGCCCAGTGCCAGAGATACCATTTGTAAAGGTAATCGTAGACCGGGAAACGGTCGGCGCGATCAGGCGCGGTAGGTTTGCCTTCGTAGACCTGATCCCCGGTAAAACAGAGCAGATCAACTTTCTGCGCGGAGAGATTTTTTACTGTTTCGGCAAAGGGGAACCAGATATTGGCCGGGGTCCAGCGTCCCACAATCGGCCCTTTGTCCTTTGGGGCCGGCCCGGAGTCGGCTGTGCGGCCCATCACCCCCATACCGGTGAAAGCGGCAAGGGAAAATATGCCTCCGAGTTCCGGTTCAGCGCCAATCGTTCCCTTGTAATAGTATTTTTTGCCGTCCTGGCCGGAATATACGACACGGAAAGCTCGATCTGTATTGCTCCTCCAGCTTTCCACCCGGAAGCGGGCGGTATAGTCGGGGATAGTGATCCGCGCGCTGTCGGCCACCTGCCAGCCTTGGGTGCCGGATCCTGTAATCTTAATTTCAAGAAAGGCCTTGAGCGTGGAAGGGAGACGGTTGCCGGGATCGCCCTGATAAGCGACAGGAGCAAACTGGGCGGTCATCTTGAGCACACCGCCAGCTACCGAATAAAGGGTACCTGTGCATGGTCCGAAAGCACGTTCGGGACGCGAACGCAGTTTTTCACCCCAGGCACGGAATTCGCGCAGGCGGATAGAGGGCTTACTCACCTTTTCGAGCGGGCTGAAAGAGAGCGCGAACGAACCCAGCACCTCGTGTTCGGGACGGTTGTCGAGAGATACCGCGGCCAGCCTCTCGCCGGTGGAGGCATCGCTTAGCGAGAGGCGTAAATCGTAGGTGTTTCTCTCTGTTGACAGCTTGGTCTCGAACTTGAGTAAATACTCTTTGCCATTACTGAAATCGATTTGCTTTTCAATCGCCGTGCTGGCAAGTACCGCATACTCCCGCACAGAATATTCGTCGCTGTTATCCCGGAAAGTCAGCCGGGGCTGTGGCCCGAGTTCGAGGAATGCCAGAATACCACCGCCTTTACCGGAGTTGGAATGCACAAGCGCAGCGGCTCTCCAGTCCAGCAGCCCTGCGCCGGCACCGACCAGAAAACCGACCTGGCAGGCAGAGGGTATTGATACCTCTGAGGACACTTTGACAGAAAGGGAGAAACCGGCCGGCTTGCCGGTTACCTCGCGGGTAATTGCGTGAACGGTACGCACCGGGAAACGCGGGTCGCCGTTGGCAGGCATCAGGTAACCATCCCGCAGCTCCCAGTCGGCGAGGCGGTTAGCCCAGAGGTTGGGGCCGGCCCAGCGTCTGAATCGCACTCCATCCCAGTTCTCGACCAGGCTGGCACTGTCGGCCGGGCTGGCATCCAGAGCCGGAAGCGCGGAAGGGCAAACCAGCAAAATAAACAGCAATTTGAGGACGGCTGAAAAAAGGACAATTCCCTCCCTGTGACTGGAATTCCCCATGAGGCCACATGATTGTTTCATTTTTTCTGTCTGGCAACTGTCTTACTTGACACCGAACTTGTCCGGGTCAAAGGCGTAGTGCGTGCCCGGAGGAAACGGCCGTGGGTGGCGAAAACGGTGTGTTTCCGGATCGATGTCGAGGATACGGGCCATGGTAAGCCCCCACATCTTCTCTCTGGTAGCCTCCGGCACATTGTTAGCGTCGATGAATTTTTGGAAGCGTTCGATGTTGCCGATCAGCCCCGAGGGCCTCTCATCCGTGCCGAAAACTATATGTTCGAAAGCATCTGGACCACCTTTGAGGGTATGTGCGGTTTCCTCACCCTCTCCTGCTTGCCACCAGAGGATTTTCGAGAAGCGCTGAAGGTCGTTGAGCTTGATCAGCTTATGCAGGGTGGAGCCGGTGATGTCGAAAAACAAATTGGGACTCCAGCGGCAGACCTCGGCAGCTTCCTCGTACCAGGGGTTGCCGAAATGGGCGCCCTGGATCACAGCGCGGGGACACATCCTGGCGATCAGGTCTAAATAACCGGGCCGCATGCGCATGGATGAACCCAGCGAGGGCCTGTGGCCGATTCCCCGGCTGGAAATGCCGGTGTGAAAAATCATTACCAGGCCCAGGTGTTCGCACATGCGGTAAAGCTGATGGTATTTCGGGTCGTCCCAGTTTTTCTCCGGGCTGTGGAACTTCATTCCCACGAATCCGGCCTTATGGAATTCCTCAATCTCGCGGATCGCGTTTGGATCATCGGGGCGTACGCGACCGTAAGGGATAAAGACATCCGGGTAATCTTCCGCGGCTTTCTTAATCAGTTCGAGATCTCTCATGGAGGTGAGCACACATGCCATGGCATTGTGTTCGCGGTAAATCCTAACCATATCATTCACCCATTGCTGGTTACCGCCGGAATGCATGTGAGAGTCGATAATAAATCTCTTGGCGGACAACACGGGCGTGTTGAAGGCCAAGGCGAAAAGAGCAGACAGGATCAGCAGACGGACTTTCATGATACCTCCAGAGAAAGTGTTAGTGGGACAATTGAGGAATATTTGTTCAATGCTAGATACTTGAGAGAAAATAATCAAGCTTTTTTGCCAGTTCCACTGCCAAAGAAGGTTCTTTTTCGACCAGGTTTTCCTTCTCGTAAGGATCGGTTTCAAGATCGAACAGATAGGGTTTGCCTTGCCGGTCTATAAGGTATTTCCAATTGCCGTGCCGCACCGCACGCCAACTGTTGTAATCCCAGAAAAGGGTCCGCTGGAGGGCGGTGCCTTGCGGATCGCGGATTGCGCCAGAGAGATCCATGCCGTCGAGTGGCCGTTCACCAATATCGGCTCCGGCAATTGCGGCGAAGGTGGGGAAGAAATCCAGGTGCGAACCGACCTGGGCGCTCACCACATCTGGAGGTATCACGCCGGGCCAGCGCATCAGGCAGGGAACCCGGATACCGCCCTCGAAAAGGGTTCCTTTCCCGCCCTTGTAAGGGTCGTTGTTGCCGCCGTAATCTGGCGCGCCGCCGTTGTCGCTGGTGAAAATGACCAGAGTGTTTTCTGCCAATTCCAGCCGATCGAGTGTATCGAGCACCTTGCCCACACCGTTGTCCATGCTCGCCACCATTGCCGAATAGACGTTCCGCTCGTGGTCAGGGCCGTTGAATTCGGCGATCAGTTCATCAGGAGCCTGAAGGACATTGGCTGCGGCACCAGGGGCGTCGGCTTTGCCATAGTGAGGGGCGTTATGGGCCAGGTTGAGATAGAAAGGTCTATTCTTATTGCGTTTGATAAAAGAGACCGCTTCGGCGGTAAAGAGGTCCGTGGAGTAGCCCTGCTCCTGAATCATCTCCTCGTTGCGGTAAAAACACGGCTCGCTACGGTAAAGGAGGGTGAAATAATCGATACAGCCCGGAGTGAAACCATAGAAATAATCGAAACCGTGGTTGGTTGGCAAAAAACGTCTGTTGCCGTGGCCGAGGTGCCACTTACCGACAAGTCCGGAGGCGTAACCTTTTCTTTTAAGTACTTCGGCAATGGTAATTTCATCGGCTTCTATGCCCCGTTCACTGTCTCTTTCGGAGGTTGGCATCAGCGGGCTGGTCAGCTTATGGCGCGAGCGACCCGGAACCAGGCCGGTGAGCTGGCTGAAACGCGAGGGCGTGCAGACGGGCGAGCTGACATAGAAGTCGGTAAACCGCACACCCTGCTGGCCGATAGAATCGATATTGGGTGTGGGGATTTCGCTGCCGTAGCAGGAGATATCGCCCATTCCCAGGTCATCGGCATTAATCAGCACGAGGTTGGGCGGGCGTGAAATCCCCTGGGATTTCCCGCCGCAGGCCGCAGCCGCGGCCAGCGCAGCGCTTACAGCGCTGCCGCCCAACCGCCCGAGGAAGCTGCGGCGGGTGAGCGTTTCATATTCTTTCAGCATTTCAAGCTCTTTTATGAGCTGATTAACTAAGAGTGTTTCAGTAATAAAGGCAAGGCATGAAAGGAAAGCCTTCTTTCTGGATAACGGATAGCACGGATAAAACATTTGATCTCACGCATGCCCCCCAGCCCTCCACCACAGCAAAAAAAATGGATGGGCGGGAGAGGGAACAGTGTGATCCCTGTAGCATCCGTGACATCCGTGATCACCTTCTACTGCGCAGTTTTGACAGTAGGCGCAGGATTTCGATATAAAGCCAGATACGGGTCACCATCAGGCCGAATGCGGCATACCACTCCATGTATTTCGGCGCTCCGGCTGCTGCCCCGTTCTCGATAAAATCGAAATCGAGCACCAGGTTCAAGGACGCAATCACGACAACGAACAGGCTGAATCCGATTCCGATAAAGCCGCTGTCGTGGATGAAAGGCATTCCTACCCCAAAAAAGCCAAGAACTATTGTTGCCAGGTAAACCAGAGCAATCCCGCCGGTTGCAGCGAACACACCGAGCTTGAAATTCTCTGTGACCTTGATCAGGCCGGACCTGTAGGCCACCAGAAGGGCGAACAGGGTGCCGAAAGTGAGCGCCACGGCCTGTATTACTATTCCCGGGAACCGCGCCTCGAACATAGCCGAAAGCCCGCCGAGAAAAAGTCCCTCGAGAAGAGCATAGATCGGCGCTGTCAGGGGAGACCACGCCTTTTTAAACACAGTTACCAGGGCAACCGCAAACCCGCCGAACAGTCCTATCAGAATCCACGATGAGACTGCCGCCGGGTTGCCGGTCTCAAAGAACTTGCCCCAGGTGAAAGAAGCCGCTGCGAGCAGGATCACCAGCATCAGCGCGGTCTTGTTCACCGTTCCCTGGATGGTCATCACCCGCGTGGTGTCCAGGGGCCGGGCCAGGCCGGTGAACGTTTTAGCATTGAGCGCAGGGTTGGCTGTTCTCATCATGATGGTGCCCTTTCAGTTGGAGGTTATGATTAAAACTCCTAGTGTCATGTCCCGGAAATAGACAACCCCCTGTGTCCCCCTTTAAGGAAGGGGGAGAAGGTGGTTATACCCCCTTTAAGAAAGGGGGAGGATTTTGTTTACAATCCACAGCCATTTCAAATCCGCCAATGACAGTACCTTAATGTCCCATTCGGGGAATGGGAAAAAATCCCTCGCCTTCAGGCGAAGACTTTAGTATGCCCCGAAGGGGCCAAGCAAAGTGGAATATCCCCCGACTGAAGTCGGGGGTTTTAAT
>JAUVUV010000043.1 GCA_030604975.1 Candidatus Glassiibacteriota bacterium
CCGCGGATTTCACCGCTGCCTACACGCCGGGCCGTGTAAAGCGGGTCGTGCGGGAGCTGATCTGGCTCGGTGAGCGCTACCTTGTCGTGGTGGACAACATTTCACTTGTCGAGTGCAGATTCCAGCCCAGGGTGCTCTGGCATTACCCTGTAGCTCCGCTTCTTGAGTCGAAGCGTTTCACTGTTTCGGATGCAGGGGCACGGGCGGTGGTGAACGTGCTCGCCCCGGCCGAGGCAGTAATCGACACGGTGGCGGCTTTCACGGTGGGCACATCCCAGTACCCGCCCCGCAATCCCAACCCGTCCCTGGGTGCAGGCAGGGCTGAGATCAGGGTGAGGGAAACCGGTAAATTCGATTATACGTTCGTACAGGTAATAGATGTGGCAGACAATACGGAGGCGGCCCCGGCGTTTTCCCTGATCGGCAAGGCAGGTCCGAATCTTGTGAAAATCGATCTTCCAGTGGGGATGTTGACCCTCGAGGGAACTCCCGGCGCACGTACCGGGCTCGATCTGGATTAAAACATGAAATCAGTCTGAATTTCCGGGACGGAACATTTCGCCTTGTCAGGCGATACCATACCTTACCCGTTCTCCCGCGCCACAGTTTGCCCGGAATCACTTTTTACCCCTTCCAGGCCGACATGGGTAATAAAAAACGAACGCGCTCTGGTTACAGCGCCTTTTATCCTGCCGACAATGCCGGCCATTTCCTGGCGGGTGAAGCCTGCGCGAAGAGACTCCCGGTACATATCTTTCATTATCTCATCATAGCGGAAACCGAATATCCGGACGTACCATTCCAGCAGAAAGCCGGGCGGCCTTCTCAGGTCCCGGATAATAAAGCAGCAGCCCCGCTTTGTGACTCGAATGATCCCCTGCACAGTGATCAGCGGATCGACCAGGTGATGGAACATTGAGTGGCTGTAAACCAAGTCGAAAGAGTCGTCTTTGAACGGAAGGGTTTTTGCATCCCCTATGACCAGCAATATGCGGTCCTGGTGCTCCTCATCGGCGATATTCTGCCTGGCTCTTTCCAGCATATTCAGGGATAAGTCCATTGCCACGATTACAGCCGAGGGCAGCTTGTGAATCATGCGGATCGGCACGTTCGCGGTTCCGGTTCCTACATCCAGGATAAGAGGGTTTTTCGTCTTTCTGACTTTGGCAAGCAGTTTGAGACAGCGGCGGACGAATAATTCCTCGACTGTTCGAAGAAACCTTTTAGATACAATGTCGTAGGAGACAACTTCATCTCGCGAATCTTTCGCCCCTGATTCCGGTATTCTTTCCAATTTTTTCTTTCCCGCAAATTAAAATGCTCTGACCTGAAACCTCTGCTGCCTCATGTCATATGTAAGAGAACGCACAAGGAGGGAGACTCTCTTTCGAAAAATTTTTTCTTCAAATTCCGGAAATAAACATTATCTGCTCCCAATCAGTCTTTATCATTATTGATGTGATTGAAATGGGAGCGTTTATCCACCATCAGAGTGAAAAATTTATTTTTCTTGAAGCTATCGAAAAGCGACTCACAGGTTTTTCCGTAATTGCGCGGATTGTTGAGCAATGTTTCCATATCAGTAATCATGGCGATGGCAAGCTGATTGAAACGTTTATAGATTACCTGCCCGGTACCCGGAACGATTTTCATCCCCAATTTTTCATATTTTTTTCGTGCCCTGGGATGCACGGCGATCAAAAAATACTCGCGCGGCGGTTTGTGCAGCCAGCTATCCAAAATCAGCAAGTAGTAAAGTCCAACATCTATGCTGTGCAACCAGTATTCCGGGCGGATGGCGAGACTGGATACCTCATATGGATGTATCGAGTTATCCAGGCTACTTGATTTTTGAAAACAGCTAAAATAGGACTCGGGGAGTTGGAAAGATTCCATAATCGGGAGGGATTGGGGGCGTCTGCTTATCGATCTGATATTCGGATCGGCAGCGGTTCTGATCAGTTTTTCGATGAAAGAGGCAGTTTTACTGATTTTATCACCGCTTATAATTCGAAGTATACCAATCAGGTCTTTTCGCCCTCCGGAGACACTATATGCGCCGAGAAATGTGGAGTGAAAGTCATAGGGATCAATATCCAGGCGATCCTTGTTTTCTCCTATGAAATTGACATAGCGGTACACCTCGTAGCGAAGGCGCAGGCAGGCCCTGACTTCTTTAGAGTTTTCGATTTTTTCGTAGCGGATTTCCTGGGGCTGGCCATACCTTTCTTCCAACACCGGAAGTTCGTGTTTTCCGGCCCTCTCCGGTATTAGCCTGTGTAAAATTTCGGGATTCAGGTGATCGGCAGCCATGGTTATCCCTTATTGCTTGATGCCAGAGCGAAGCTCGCCTGGTTTACCTGCTCCTGAAGCCGGTTTATCCAGCGATAGTCGCAGGAGAGGATGGCATGCTGGGTGCGGTTTTTGAATTCGAGAACACCTTCTTTGCCCGTGTATCCAGCATTGCGCAACATCAGGAACTGCACATCGGTAATCTCTGTGACAAAGCCCCTTTTTTCGAGCGCCTGCCTGAGATCGGCGCACTCTTCGAATATCTCCCGCAGGCTCATCCCTTCGAGTTTAAGATCGATATCTGGCCAGAGGTAGAGAGGCCTGTAAAGCACGTAATCGTAAACAAGTATGTCTCGCAGGAAAGTTTCACCCAGATCGAAGCCGAAGTAATCCTTTCGTTTAAACCACGCCGAACCCGGGAACGGCGCCGGCGGGCTGACCAGCACAGAATCCGGCTCTGTCTCCTCGATCAGCTCTATGTTCTCCTCTTTCAGCCTGTGCATAGGGATCTTACCAAGCGTGGGAGCCGGGTAGATCAGCGAGATACCCACATCCAGGGGCAGCCCTTCGGTTTGCGAGGCTTCCCGCATGGCCGCTATCGTGTGGACAACATCGCTGCGGGTAATCCCCTTGTTCATCACCAATTTATTGATATCATCGTCCGCGGCTTCCACCCCGAGGAAGATTGAGCGGAAGCCTGAGCGCAACAACTGCCTGTAGGAATCGACAAGTTTTTCGTACACACCTGGATCGGCGGCAAGGGCTTCGACCCTGCCAAACATGGAGTAAAAAATGCGGATCCCCTTTTCTTCGATCAGGCGGGCGATCTGGCAGGCGTGATCGAGGAGGGTGGTGGAACCGGCATAGCGAAAAATCCCGATTCCGCGCGTAAGCATCTGCTCTATCTCTTCAACCACAGATTCGGGATTGCGGGCAGAGTAAGTGGGGTAGGAGCGGGAGTGGGTGCAGAAATTGCATTTTCCCCAGGGGCAGCCGAGAGATTCGACAATCACGTGGATCAGTGTTTTGCCTTCGAAATTTTCATAAACTGGTAGAGCTTTCGCATTCACGTTGGATATTTCCACAGGGGAGGATTTAACCGCTCCGTTGCTCCGGTAAATAACGTTTTTCAATTGCCCAAGGGAGGCTTGCCGGGCAAGGGCTCTCAACAGGTCCTTTTTGTTTTCCGTCTGCCGGGCAAGGGCCAAAATCCCGGCCAACGCCCTCTCGCCTTCACCAGCAACGGCGATATCGAAAAGACCATCCTCAAGTACTGCTTCTTTGTAAGTCGAGGCATGGGGACCCCCGGCTACGATCAGCACCTCCGGGGCGATCTTGCGCAGGTAGCCGGCGAAATACCTGGCGGAGCGAAAGGTTTCGCCGTACCACGTTTTGATCCCGACCACGGGGCATCCCGAATTGCAAATGTATTGGGCCAGTTCACGGATCATCTTCTTCTGCCGCCATTTTTGCACCGTGGACATGAAATCCTGGCTCAGTATAAAAAGCAGCCCTACCAAGCGCTTGACCGTCTTGCCCCTGTTTTTTGACGATTCCCTCCTGGAGAACAACCAAGAGGCCAGATAACCGCTGATCCTGGCCAGTATTCGCGGGGTCATTTTCTCCCACTGGCCGCTACGAGCCCAGTCTATGACTTCCACGCTGAAACCCTGTCCCCTGATATAAGCCTTCAGAATCGCCAGGCCGTTATCCAGAAAATCGTCGCCGGGAGAGCGGCGTCTCGTGGCAATTGAGTTCCATAAGATCAAATCAGCCATAGTATTATTCCTTATTACTACTGGATTTTGACCAGTGGCTATCCCCGTTTTCGTTCAACCATGCAACGAATATTCTCACAAGCGCTGGATCCCACATCTGTCCTGCCCTGTTTTCCAGCTCTTCTATCGCCTTTCCCCTGGAGAAGGCCTGTCTATATGGCCTGGTGGAGGTCATTGCGTCATAACTGTCCGCAATAGCCACGATCCTGGCGCAAAAGGGAATTTGCTCACCCTTGAGGCCTCTGGGATAGCCAGTGCCGTCGTAACGCTCGTGATGGTAAAGTACCACATCGCGGACCCCACTCAAGCAGCGCAGGGGGGCAAGAATTTTTTCTCCCTCCTCCGGGTGCAAAAAAATTCTCTCGAATTCATCCCGATTCAGGCGACCGGGTTTGTTGAGCACATTGTCCGGGACCCCGATTTTTCCGATATCGTGAAGGATACCTGCCATTCGTAAGATCTTCTGCTCGGCTTCCGAGATCCCTGTCGCCTGGGCCAGGGCCACCGAGTAGCCGGAAACCCGTTCATTATGACCCTCGGTGTACTTGTCTTTGGCCTCGATTGCGTTGGCCAGGGCAGCGATCACGTTGTCGGCTTTGTCAAGAAGGTCGTTCAGGTGTTTCATCCGGAGGAGCGATCTGACACGGGCCCGTAGTTCGGCGATATTGATCGGCTTGTTGATAAAATCATCCGCGCCTGCTTCAATAGCCCTGATTTTTTCTTCATGGCTGTGCACGGCAGTGATCAAGACCACCGGGATCAGGCGAGTGTCCTCGTTGCTTTTAAGTATGCGGCAGACCTCAAGTCCGTTCAACTTGGGCATCATCATGTCGAGCAGAATCAGGTCGGGCCTTTCGTCGCGGACTTTCCGAAGTGCTTCCCGGCCATCCCTGGCCTCCAGTGGCGCATACCCCTCCTTGCGCAGGAGAAAAACAAGTCCGTTGCGGATCGAGACTTCGTCATCGACAACAAGCACACTTGAAGTGAAATTTTTGTTTTGTGCTTTCTGACAATCCGTGGTTACCGAGATCAAATTCGCCATTATTTACTCCATCGAGCGGTTATCTCCAAGAAGACCTTTGATAATCTTTATTAACTCCCTGTATTCGAACGGCTTGGTCATGTAGTAATCGCCGCCTGCCTCAATGCCTTCGTTCTGTTCCTTGAGCTGTCCCTTGGCCGAGAGAAAAAGAATCTTGACCGCCCGGGTCGCGGGATTTTTCCGCAGGATCCGGCAGATCTCGAGTCCGGACATCCCTTGCATCATGACATCAAGAACCACTAGCGCCGGCCGGTGTTCGACCACCATACGCAACGCCTCATTACCATCAGCTGCCTCCACCGGCTCTAAGCCGACGTTTCTCAGGCACATCGACAGGCCCATCCGTAGGGCTTTCTCATCATCGACAATCAGAATCTTATTCAGATCGAGTTCCATGCTCTGTGGCCTTTTCTGCTTTTTTCGTTATGTTTAATGAACGATCAGCCGTGGGCAGGGTGAAAAAAACCGTGGTACCTTGACCAAGTTCGCTTTCGATCCAGATTTCGCCGTTGAGCCTTTCGATAATCGATTTGCAAATGGTCATGCCCAGCCCGGTGCCCTCAGCGTGGTGGTCGATACTCCCCAGGTGACTGAACCTGTCGAAGACCTTGTGAATATCTTCTTTACTGATTCCCTGGCCGGTGTCCGTAATCACAACTTTCCCTATCCCGTCGCCACTGCTGAGCGAAACAGTGATGCTGCCGCCTTCCGGGGTGAATTTTACTGCATTGGAGATAACATTGGTCAGCACCTGGATTATTCTGTCCCTGTCACCCCACAAGCGGAAACCTTTTCCCACATTCTCGCAGATTAGATTTATTCCTTTGCTTTCTATTGTCGGGCGCATACCAGAGAGAGTATCATTAAGCAATTCCTCGAAATTCAACTTTTCAAGCTTGAACGGCATCCGGCCCGCCTCGATTTTCGACAGGTCGAGAACGTCGTTTATCAGGCGAGTCAGCCGCTTGCAGTTTTCCACAATCGTGGTCAGAAATTCATTCCGTGCTTCCGGGGAGTCGTCCAGCCCGTCCAGCATCATTTCCGAATAGAGCAGTACCGAACTCAGGGGGGTGCGCAACTCGTGGGAAACCAGCGCAAGGAAATCATCCTTTGCCGTGTCCAGGGTTTTCAGGGCCTCGTAAGCCTTTTCCAGCTCACGGTGCTTTTCCTCGAGTTCTTTTGTCCTTTCGTGGACCTTTGCCTCCAGTTCACGGTTCCAGGCCTTGATCCTCTCCCTGGAGACTTTCAGCTGCCTGATCATGTGATTGAACGAACTTGCCAGTATGCCGATTTCATCTGCCCTGTTTACCGGAACGATCAGGTCGAGGTTATCCTGAGCCACCGCCCTGGTGGCATCGGCGAGCCGGTATATCGGCGCTACAACACTGCGAACCAGATAGATTATAGCCAGCACACCGAGCGAAACCATGATCAGGGTGATTATCACCGCCCGCCTGGTGCCTGCCGAGAGGGCGGCGTTCATGCTGTCCAGGGAAACATCCAGTATCGCGTAGCCGAGTTTCTCACTGTAGGCTGCGGTCTCTCCCTGCTCGGCGTTATCCGGCGAGGAGAAGATCAGAACCTCATCGCTGTCGGCCGCCTTTCGTTCGATTTCGATCAGGGCGATCATTCTCCAGACATCCTTGCGCCTGCTGGGGATCCATTTCCGTAGCTGAAGGGAGTCCAGTTCGGCTGCGAAACCAACCTGTTCGCCCAGCCGGCTGGTGTCCTGGTGCGCCAAAATCCAACCGTCCAGATCCACTATATAAGCGTCTTCGATATCGCTTTCCTTTTCCACTCCCGCAACCAGCTTATGCATGGTCCTCGTATCGTGGGACAAAACCGCATACTGGCTGTTGAACGCCATGTTGCTCGCCAGTGAGCGTGCCCTTTTGCTCAATTCCTCCATCAGCGAGCTTTTCTGCCTGTTGATAAAGAAGGTGGTCAGGATAATCGAGATCGCGCTCAGAAGCATCACCACAGCCAGGATCGACTTAGTGCCCAGCCGCATATTGGCCGCTTTTTTCAACATTGACAATAACATCGTTTATCTTCCGTTTTTAACAGATTTTTTAACAGATATAGATATCGCCTGTTCGGCGACTTTGCCGGGAATATTGAGTCCCAGGCTGGAGGAGACCCATTCGTTTATGTAAAGCAGCACCTTACGCGGGTGCTGAATATCAGTGCTCGGTCCTGTGCCCTTTGCCAGTCTTTTTAAAACCAGCTCCGCGGTCTGGCGGCCGATATCCTCATAGTCCACGCCGACAGCCAGGGGAGTACCGGCCATGGCGATTTTTTTCGAAACAGCCATAATCGGCACGCTGTTCTGGAAACATTCCAGGAGAATGAAGTGCCGGATATTCTGATTATAGTAGATCATCGCATCCAACGGCATCCAGAGAGCATCCACTTCCCCGATTATCTCTCTCAATGCCTGCGGAATGTCCCGTTCGGAGGCGATCTCTATGGCGATAAGCCTTATACCCTGTCGGGAGGTATATTCTCTGGCACTTTGATACACGTCTGCGGAGTTTCTTCCGTAAAGGTAGCCCACCCTTCTTATGTCAGGCAAAGCTTCTTTCATTATCTTGAGCTGTTCCTCGACAGGTATCGCCAGGGTTACCCCGTGGATGTCGGCAGAACTGCTTCCAGCCGGCAAAGCCTCGAAACCATCCAGAACTGTGGTAAAAACGATAGGAATATTTTTTACGGAGTTAATCGCCGAGCGAGTGGATGCAGTCCCCACGGTAACTATCAGTTCCGGCCCGCTTTCAGTCACTTTCTGCCAGAATTCCTTTTCCCCGCCGGAACCGGTTTCGAAAACGATTTCCTCTATCGAGAGCTCGGGTTGGCTGCTTCCGAGTGAGGAGACAATCGCCCTGGATGTTTGTTCGTACTCTTCCCAGACAGGGCTTTTAACCAGGACCACGCGTGCGGGTTTGGCCCGGACAGTACCGGCGGTGGCCAGGATTCCCATACCGAGAATAAGAAGATAGTTCCCGTAGATTTCAAAATATTTTTTCAGGCAGAAAAGCATTTTTAACTTCACCTAAACCCTGAGAGACAGTTTCAGAAAGAAAAGCTCATGCCTGCAGTCGCCCGTCTTCCCACCTTTTCACCCAGCGGATATTCCAGGTGCCGGCTGTCGAAGAGGTTGAATGCTGCAGCAAAAAGTTCCAGATTCTTTTTCCCCGGATTGTAGGCCAGCCTGGCATCGCAGCGGGTATGCGACTTGGTTTCGGTCACCTGGTAATCACCTGAAGGTGTTGCTATTTCCCATATGTTTTTACCCACGAAACTCGCTGAGAAAGAGGCTGAAAGCCCTGAGGGCAAAGAAAGGAAAGATTTGAAATTCACCTTGTTCTTCGGAGGAGACTGCTGTTGGAGAACCGTATATTTGTTGTCCAGGTCCTGGAAACTGTAGTTGGCTGAAAATTTCAGCCAGGAAGCGGGGATCAGGTCCGCAATCAGTTCGAAACCGTAGGCTGTGGCGCTGCCCAGGTTGACACAGGACTGAACCGGGATCCCACTGGAAAAATCCGGAGCTCCGAGCGCGATGTAATCGCTGAACTTGTAAGCGAAAACGTCGATTTCCCAGCGGAAGTAGTGGCGCGGGAAATAGGTGAACCCCAGTTCGTAGGTGGTAATCTTTTCCGAATCGAGATCCGGTTCGCCCACCAGTTGCATGCCCGGAATCGGGGGAGGCAGAGGAATCTCCACCTGGATGTACGAATCGGTGAAACTCGGATTGCGAAAGGCCCTGCCCACTGAGACTCGAAGAGTATGGCTGGGAGTGGGGGCGTAAATCATACTGCCCCGCGGGCTGAAATTCACTCCCACCAGCGGGTGACGGTCTACCCGTACTCCGGCCAGCAAACTGACCTCCGGCACCGGCCTGTACTCATCCTGGAAATATCCGGCAATCAGGTTCTGTTTGTGCTCGGTGTCGATCAAACTCGATTCGATAGTATTGAAACGGTAGGTTGTTCCATAAATAAAGGTGTGTGTCAGCCCCAGGTCGACCTTGTGCTGGGCCTCCAGGTCGAATGTATTGTAAAGTATTTCCACATCTTCTTTCCCTCCGGGGAAAAACGGATCGCTGGTTTCATCTCCACGGTTCCAGAAGGCTTGCAGGGTAAAAGGGCCGTAGTCCAGGTTCATTTTGGTATAGCTGGTCGTAGCCTTGAACTTGACATCCTCCAGGCGCACATTCTGCCAGATTGTGCCGCGGATCAGGCCGGCTTCCATCGAGAGCTTGGCGTCGTTGTCAAACCGGTGGTCAACGTAAAAATTGCCCAGGGCCACATCCTCGAATTCCGTATCCTGGTCGCTGAAACTGTCCATGCGCCTTGTTCCGAGGACTACCCGGTAGCCTGTGTCCCCTTTTCGGTTTCCCTGCACGAAAGAGCTATAGAGGGTGGAATTCTCGCCGCCCTGCACTTTAAGACGGCCACCTTGAATCTGTCTCGGGGTCTTGGTGATAATATTGATAACCCCGGAGAAAGCATTTGCGCCGTAAAGGGCTGAGCTGGGAGAGCGCACGACCTCGATCCGGTCGATCTGGTCCATGACAATCGGCAGCGCCTGCCAGATCACGCCCCCGAAAAAGTCGAAATAAGTCGAGCGACCATCGACTAGAACCAGCATCTTGTTGGAAAGCAGCTGGTTCAAGCCGCGGGCATTAACCTCGGAGTGGCTCGAGCTCACTGTCATCACATCAAGGCCGGGAACCTGGCGGAGCAGTTCAGGGATTGACAGGGCACCGGAGGCTTTTATCTCCTCGGAGGAAATTACCGCTATCGTGGCCGGAGCGCGCTCGATACTCTGCTCGGTACGCCCGGCGGTAATAACGGTTTTGATAGGTTGAAAAATCAGTTCTTCGGTAAGCTCCGGTTCCGGGGGTGCCGCCTGGAGTGTTATAAATGGAATCATTAGTATAACTGAGGCGAACCCTGTCACACCTCTCTTTAGTATTGTTACGCTCATCACTGTGTCTCCTTTTAATTCACTTTATGTTGTTCTCTTTGCAGGAATATTTAATCAATACCCAAGCTTTCGTATAAGACAATCGCGGTTCTGAGCAAATCAATGTCATGCAATTATTTTCACCTTAGGCTGGTGAAATCTTCTTTTCTGACTTAATTGGCAAAATGCTCAGGAGAGCAAATTGAATATCAGGAAACTTTAAACTCGTTTTTCCTTATTCAAGAAAGCCGAGAGATATTCC
>JAUVUV010000496.1 GCA_030604975.1 Candidatus Glassiibacteriota bacterium
CGGTTCTTACTGTTGATGCAATGCTCAGGGCATATGCATTAAGTGAGGATAAGGCTATCGCAGAATTTATAAGAAAAGTCGGTAATTTTGAAAAAGCGGCCTGCAAGCTTGATGGAAACCACACTTATGGCGGAGAGCCTCTCTGGTACTGTGATTACATTATGCGCCACGATGGCTCAAGTGATGCCAGGTCCGGATCCATGGTGGAACACTCTCTTGAAATTGCGGCAACCGTTGCCTGGGCTGCATACTTTTCTTGCCAGTCGGATTTCCCGGACACATCGTTGATTAATCTTGCCGACAGGCTGTATGATTCATACGACGCCGGTGTAAACCATTGGATCATTCCCACGGGACCCGGGATCGGGAATTTTCCTTTTCGTGTTTCTCCCTGGAGGAAGTATGCGTGGGAATACTTGCCATCAGGAAGCCTCTCCTGGATTATGACAAATCTCAAATAACTGGTAAGCCGTGTGGGAATCCACACACGCTGAATCCGAAGGACAGGGAGAAGTGTTTCGTGCTAAAATAACCTGCGCCTAATAACTTGATTGTTATTTTGCCCCGCCTGAGCTACTCCCAATAACGGTACTACTAAATTATTAGAACATCCAAGAGTCGGATTTGTCATTGATGACAAAACGCCGGATATTTGATCGAATATATCCCGCACGAAATTATTCGCAGAATTTTTAAAATAGTCTCGTCTGGCCCGCCATTAACACCAAAGGCCGTAGCTTCTCAAAAAGATACGGCCTTATTATTGAAGCCTGCCACCAGCCTGTTCTTTTTTACACCTTTTTATCCTGGATGGTCTTGCTTAGAGTGATTTTGATTATTCGATCCTGGAGAACCTGGCAATCGAGTTCTCGGTGCGCACGGCGTGCCAGGGCATGTCCCATTTCTTGAAGGCTTTCAACGCCCCTTCGAGGTAAAACCTGCTTTCATCTGCCTTACCGGCAAGTCCCAGGGCGTGGCCAAGCGCGCCCAGAGCGCAGGCCCATCCCGAGAGGCAGCCGATTCGCTCGAAATCGGCGAGGCTATGGTGTAGCGGGCCGAGGTGCTTTACCGCGCCGTCCGGGTCGGTTTCCATCTCGATCCAGCCCCGCCAGACTCTCACCTGAGCGAGATTGATCCCCAGTTTGGCATAAGTGGCCACCCTCTGGGCCTGGGCCGCAGTTTTCACAGCTTCCTCGCTCTCGCCAAGGGTCAGGTGGGCCTCCGCACGGCTTGCCAAAGCCTCGGAGAGACCTACTGCATCACCGATTTCTTTCGCGATCTTGATCGATCTTTCCAGTTCCGGCACCGCCCGTTCGGGATTGCCGGTGTGAACCAGCGCTCTGCCCCAGATCCAGAACGGATAGTCGCTCTGTGGGCCTTCAGGCTGGCTTAGCGCTGCTTCTACACATTCCCGGGCAAGCTTTTCGCAGTCCTCCCAGTCCCCCTGGAACATCTTGGCCTCGGAATAAAGCACCAGGGTTGCGCTCAGTATGCCTGGGTCGCCCCAGGCGCGGGCTCGCTCGTGTGCCTTTTTGAAAGTCTTATACGCCTGTTTCCAGCGGCAGGTGTTCTGCGCATAACGGAAAGCCCAGGCAGTGTATGCGGTGTTGAATCCCCGCTGGTTCTGACCGGTTAGTTTGCGCTTTTGTCGCGCCTGTTCCAGAAGGTCGATCGCCTCGCGCTGGAATCTGACCGCGTCCTGCTGGTCATCGCTCCAGTAACAGGCTTTAGCCATGAAAATCAGCGTTTCAGCCTTATGGAGCAGGGAAGCGCCCTCAGGACAAAGTTCCAGGTAACGCTTTGCCGTTTTGCAGGCCTTGTTTCTTTTTGTCATTGCCTGGTATAGACGGCTTTTCCAGTATAGAGTCCAGCGTACCGCGGAAAGGTCATCGCACACGTGAAGCTCGATATCGCCGAGCAGCCGGATCGCCTGCCGGGCCAGCGTTAATGCACGCTTTCGGGGGGGTCTGGCCCGCCAGGGGAGAGCCTGTTCGAAAGAACTGACAAGTGTCTCGATTGTCCCGGTTTCGGTAAAGATGTCCTCCGATATCGGGCTGGTTTCAGCTTGAATAACTATGGACTCCAGTCCATCGAGGTTTTTCAGCTTCATCGATATTATCCTTTATTGAATAAGAAAGCATTAATAAAACCAGTCCTCGGCAGGCGGCATATTGAACAGCCGTTCGAAATTTTTGTGAGCCACTTTGCTCAGCACAGGCTGTGGTAGATATAACTGTTGGATAAACCGCTTGAACGGGTGAATGTGGTTGTAAATGTGGCGCCGGATTTCATGCTCTGATACAGTCTCGGGCGGTTCCCAGAAAGCGTTGGCATCAGAGCCGAAAAGAATCCGGTCAGCCCAGCGGATGAAAAACGGTCGGATCAGAGCACGCTCGGCGTCC
>JAUVUV010000353.1 GCA_030604975.1 Candidatus Glassiibacteriota bacterium
GAGGCCAGCACTGTCAGGTGCCCCTGCGGAAAAGCCCCAAGCGGAACACCCCGCGTGATATAATGCTCCCCGGTAACGTGCCAGGTGCTTTTATCCACATTGGATGAGTCCAGCTCAACAGGGTCCTCCGGCCAGATACGGACATACTCTTTTATCGCGGTCAGCGGGGAGATATCCCACAGGCCGCCGCCGTCCTGGGTCTGGCTGAGAGGATAAAAGAGCACCAGTCCTGCTCCCTCCTCTACTCTTTTGCGCACGTTTTCCCGCACCACCTCGGGGTAACTCTCCCAGGGCCTGAGCGCGGGCCAGAGGATCACATCATAGCGGGGACCATTGAGCAGATCATCGGCGATATAGGTGTGGATCAGAGAGGAACCGCCCCTGCGCTGCGAATAGAAATCCCCGAAACCGTACATGTTCATTGGGCCGCTTATTCCCATGGTGGTGGCCTTGAAATTCAACTCCAGGCGCTGGGCCAGCTCGATAATCGCCCTTCCATCGATTACACCGCTGAGCGCATAGGCTTTTATCGGTCCTCCCACAAAGGGGCGTGCCCAGGGAACGTGGGGTGTTTCAATTTTCATTGTATAATCCACATCAAAGCGTCCACGTTCTTCAAGCACGGGATGAAACCTGTCCAGGGCGAAGTAGTCCATATAAAAAGTACCGCTGTGCTTTGAAGCCAGCTTGATAGAACGCATCCTTTGCAGATCGAGGATTACCGGACGGGAAAGCTTCAGTTGAAGGTGATTGGCTCCGGTACGCAAACCGAAAGTCTTGCTGAACAAATTACCGGCTGAATCGGCCAGTACAAGCTCCAGCTCACCGGGCTGCATGCTCCAGACAAAGATCAAAAGAGCCCCGCTCCAGCGCCAGTCCACCGGAATCCGGGTAAATTCTATTTCCCCCCCTTTATCGGGAAATACAACCTCAAGAGAATTACCACGCCAGGTAGGAAAGCGAGTTGAGGAAGATACGCTGACTTCCTCAGAGGCCTTGACCGCAGAAACTTGAGCCCCATCCTCGAAAGAGGCGAAAACATTCATTCGGCGTTGACCCATAAGATGGCTGAAACTGAAAAGAATGAGGAATAAAATACAAAACAAGAGACTCTTATAGCGGTTACCCATCTTGTTCCTCCAGGATAGAGTTTATGGGTTTGGATGTTGAATAAGCTTGGTAAAAGTTAATTCCAATGTTTTCAGCAAATAGGGTGGTTTTAGTCTATAAAATAAAATTTCACTTTCGGCAAGTGGCAATTTACCGGGCGACTGTGCATTCTCCTCTGCCAGCCGGTGCTAAAGTCCTGTTGAACTAGTCGTTTTCTTTACCCCGGCAGGTTATTTCAAAGATTGCCGTACCTCCACCGGTGCGCTCGTAGGGATCCAGGCACTGGATATAGGCCTTTTCCGGGCTGTCCCGGCCGGCCAGACCCCAACTGGTCGGGGGAGAGACTCGCAGGGCATTGTAGTGTGGCATGAGAGAAGCCAGCGAATGCATGCACAGGGGCTTGTCCGACTCCAGCAAGTAACCTTCACGCAGGCAAAAGGTGTCGCCCTCCTTATACGCGGGACAGCAGCCCTTGATTTCAACCACACGGACTATTAGATCCATACAGCCGTTCCTTTCTGCGGTGGTTTAAAATACTCTCCAGAGTAAAATTCAAGTTTTCCGGTCCTTTCCGTTATTAACTCTCATTTCAATATTGCTTCTTTTGAATCGCCAATCAACAGAATATTCGGCTTTTCGCCTCGACAGGTTTCTCCAGGAATTGTATTATATTAAACAGACAAGCAAGTGACTTTAATATAAGAGACTAATAATCCAATTAGAATTCATCCTATTATAAAATCTCTTGTTCAGGAGGAATCATGAAGCGCAGGAAATTTATGAGTGATGCTGTTAAGGCCAGCGCGGGAGTCATGGTCGCGGGATCACTGGGCAGAAAAAGCTTTGCAAAAAACGACGAGATTACAATGGCTGTGGTGGGAATACACGGCCAGGGTAAAAGCCATTTCAGATGTTTCAATGCTATTGGCGGAGTAAGAATTAAAACTATCTGTGAGGTTGACCAACGCCTGTACCCTGATGCGGTCACGTTTGCGAAGAGTCTGGGTGTGGAAAAGATTCATTTCGAACACGACATCCGCCGGGTCCTTGAAGACAGGGATATCGACGCCATCTCCATAGCTACACCGGAGCAATGGCACTCGCTTATGGTAATCTGGGCCTGCCAGGCAGGCAAAGACGTATACGTTGAAAAACCTGTATCTCACAATATCTGGGAGGGGCGCAAGTCGGTTGAAGCTGCACGGAAATACAACCGCATCGTGGCCACAGGCACACAGCAGCGCAGCTTCCCGCATATTCGGGAAGCAATGAGACTGTTGCATTCCGGAGCTATCGGCGATGTGTTTATGGCAAGGGGCTTATGTTTCAAACCCAGAGAAAGTATTGGCCGCAAACAAGACAGCCCGGTGCCGGAGGGCGTGCATTACGATTTGTGGCTGGGCCCTGCGCCTTTGCGCCCTTTCAATGAAAACCGCTTTCACTATAACTGGCACTGGTTCTGGGATTACGGCTGCGGCGATATCGGCAACCAGGGAGTTCACGAAATGGATACTGCCAGATGGGGTTTGAACAAGAGCACCCTGCCGGTAAGAGTCCACAGCGCGGGCGGTTATTTGGCTTTCGATTCGGATCAGGAGACGCCTAATACGCAAACTTCCACTTTTGAATGGGAGGACGGTAAGATACTGCAATTCGAGGTGCGCGGGCTTTATACCAATGATGAGCATGGGACAAAAATCGGGAATCTATTTTACGGCACGGAAGGCTGGATGCATGTCGATATAAACGGCTTTCGCACCTATCTGGGCCGGGAAAACGAGCCCGGCCCCAGCATGGAGGCAGTGCTTGTATCAAGCGAGGCCGGTGTAGGCGGGCCCAAAGGTTTCACTGAGACCGGCGCGCACACCTCCAGCCGAATCATGCATCGGGAAAATTTCATTAAGGCGGTGCGCTCCAGGAATGCGCTGGATTCAGCCGCGGATATACTGGATGGACACTTTTCTTCAGCGTTGTGCCATCTGGCGAACATTTCGTACCGTCTGGGCAGAGAGCTCCGTTTCGATCCACACAGCGAGCGGTTTGTCGCCGACGAGCAGGCAAACGGCTACCTGAAAAGAGATTATCGCCACCCGTATGTAGTGCCGGAAAATGTTTGAGGTTCATTGTATTTTTAAGAGAGGTGCTGAATTAACGGCATCGAGCCTTTCTGTTCTTTCGCTAAAACGAGGCTGATCAAGTTCCATGTAATACCCAAATCAATTTTCAAGTTGCACATAAAAGAATTTGAGTTCCGTTTTAACTGCCAAAGAGGAGAACATCTATTTTTTACTGTTAGCCCGGATTATTCATGAAACCCGGACCTTGACAGGGCTAATCACGTATTTTCAGATTTTTATCAGCCGCCGCCCCCCCACCCCTCCCCAGGCCCCGGGGAAACATAACATCTTGCTAATTTATGAATAATCA
>JAUVUV010000323.1 GCA_030604975.1 Candidatus Glassiibacteriota bacterium
ATTTACCAATTGGAAGAATACCGATTCATTTACTTTCTTTTCAATAACGAGAAATAAAAAATTCCTTAGCTTAACCGAGAGAGGTGTAATCATGAAGGAAATAAAACAAGACAATAAAGTGTCCAGGAGGGAATTCGTCAAGCAGGGATCCACAGTTCTGGCCACTGCAGCCGGGCTTTCCGCGCTGGGTGCACCGGCGATTCTGAGCGCGCAGAATGTGAACAGCAGGATCAACCTCGGGGTTATCGGCACTGGAAGCCGCGGCGGCTCGATTATGCGCGCGATCAGGGATCACGAGCAATCCCTGATAACCGATCTCTGTGACGTCTACCCGCCCAACCTCGAAGAAGCCAGGAACTACACCGGCAACGACAAGGTCCGCATGCACACGGACTGGCGCAAAGTTCTCGAACAGAAAGACGTTGACGCAATTGTAGTGTCCACCCCGCTTTATCTCCACGTACAGATGAGTATTGCAGCTCTCGAGGCTGGCAAGCATGTGTTCAGCGAAAAAAGCATGGGCCTGAACATGAAACAGCTCAACCAGATGCTGGCAGCCGCGCAGAAACACAGCGATCTGGTTTACCTGGTGGGCTACCAGAGCAGGCTCAACGAGTCACTCAAGATGGTCAGGGAGCTGGTGGAGGCCGGTTCACTCGGCAGGATAACCCAGTTCTACTGCCATTTCGACCGCAACCAGACCTGGAAAAAGGAGGGCCTGCCCCCGGAATTCGACAGGCAGCTCAACTGGCGGCTTTATAAGGAATACTGCGGCGGGCTTTTGACCGAGGTTGTGACCCACGAAATCGACCAGGTGCTGGATGTGCTCGGTACCATGCCGAAAAGCGCCTCTTTCTACGGCAATATCATGATCTACAAGGACGGCCGCGAGCACCACGACAGTATCATGGGAAGCTGGGAGATGGAGGACGGCGTGCTCGGGGTCGGCACAGCCCATCTCTCCAACGCCAGCCAGGGCTCGGGCTGGAGTCTGCTCGGCACCCACGGCACAGTGGAAAGCTACGGAGGCACGCTCAAGATTTACTGGGAGAAACAGGCGCGCCACCTGGACTCGGTCGGCATCGAGCACAAGTTTACCACAATCAAGCTGGGGCAGTCACTCAAGGAGAGCGAAAGCCCGAACCTCACCCCGGCCAAGGTGATCACTTTCGATATCGACAGCAGCTACGACCTGGCCACAGCGCGCGAGTTCGAACATTTCTACGACTGCATACTAAATGGCGTCAAGCCCATCATGGATGCCGTAAGCTGCCGCAACTCCTCGATAGCGGCCCTGATGGCCTACCACTCCTCGATGGACCACGGGCGAAGGTACACGCGCGAGCAAGTAGAGGCAATGGGGTAGGAAATTAACATTAATTATTGGCCGAAAGTTTTACGGGGATAGGGTTGGGTAATATAGGGGCCGCCTGTCCGAGCCAGGCGAGTTGCGGCCCCGAAAAGATTTTTGGTACTTTTGATCGTTTGCAAAAGTACAGAATAAATCCTGGAACGCTGGAATAGCCCACGGGCACGGCACGCAGTGCCCCTACAAAAGGTGGACACACCCCGCCCGCTGCGCGGGCACCCCTCTTTTTAGAGGGGATTTTTCTCCTGCGGCCGCCAGGCCGCACCCGGGGCCGTTGTCTGAGCTGGCTAAGAGGAGCGTGTAGTTGACTATCAATTTCCATCACGGGTTGCAATAGAAAAGAAAGCTCGGCATGCCATTGCGCGCACGAGCGCGCAGGCGCCCTCGTACGGAAGCGTGTTTTTTGCAGCGTAAACATTGAGGGTTATATAACCATTTGTGTTCAGGCGAGTTGCGGCCACGAAAGCGTTTTTTGGTACTTTTTGTCGCCACAAAAAGTACGGGATAAGGCCCGTATTAAAAACCGGGTCTTTTTTAGCCCGGAAAATATATAATGTCGATGAAAGATTTTAATCGCTAATGGAGGTATCAGATGAGATATTTATTCTTGCTCGCAATTCTGACTTTTCTTTTAGCTTGCTCAAGCACACGAAGCGAAATAAAAACCGAAGGTAAAGAAGAAGAAGTACAGGACAAGATACACAAAGACCAATTAATCGAGGTTGCAGAAAGGTTTTACGCACGGGAACTCACCTCGGGAACCGGAGGGGATATCAGCGTCCGGGTGCCGGGTACTGAGCGGATAATTGTCAAGGCCACGGGCACCTGCCTGGGAGACCTGGATTACGGCAAACTTTCCACAATCAACCTCAAGGGTGAGGTGATCGAAGGCAACCCGGCGCCGTCGCATGAGGCGGACATCCACGCGGTTATCTATTCGATGCGCGACACTGTGGGAGCGGTTATGCACATGCATGCGCCGTATTCCACGGCCTGGGCTGCAGTGGGCGAACTGATTCCGGCTGTGACCCAGCAGTCGGTAAACCCGCTCAGGGGGGTTGCTATTGTGCCGTATTACCGGGTAGGATCACCGGAGCTGATCGAGGCTGTAGTGGAGGCATACCGCAATCCGGAGACTTCGGTGGTGATGATGGAGAACCACGGTGCTTTCGTGGTGGGCAGCGACCTTTACGACCTTCTCTACAAGGCCGAGGTTGTGGAGAACACGGCCAGGATCGCCTGGCTCTGCAAGGCCCTCGGAGAACCGAAACAGTTCGAGTTCTGAGAGCTTTTCAGGCAACCGCTTCCCTGATCTTGCTTATCACCTCATCAGTAAGCACGTTGGCTTGCCCTGCCGCTGCGTTCTGTTTCACTTGCTGCTCGTTCTTGGCTCCAGGAATCACAACGCTTACCGCATCACTGGCCAGGATGTACTGCAGGGCGAGCTGTGGCATGGAGATACCGAGTTCGGCAGCAATCGGCTTGAGCCTGTCGGTCTTCTCGACCCACACGCGCAGCTTTTCCGGGGGGACACTGTGGGAGCGGTGGTCGTCCGGGCCGAATGTCGAATCCCTGGTGAATTTGCCGGTTAAAAATCCGTAAGCCAGCGGCACCCGGGGGATTATTCCGATGTCGGCCTCTTTCGCTTTTGGCAGGAGTTCTTTCTCCGGCTCGCGCTGAAGGATATTGTAAAAAACCTGGATCGTTGAGCCGTAGCCTGCCTCGATCTGGCGCAGCCCGTGCTCCAAAGGGCTTATCGAGATACCATAGGCTCTTATTTTGCCCTGCTCGACCAGCCCCTCGAGCGTTTCCGCATTGGCGAGAGCCTGTTCGAGCTGCTCCTCGGTTCGGGGCGTGTGAAGCTGGTAGAGATCGATATAGTCTGATTTGAGACGCCGGAGAGAGTTCTCAACCTGTTGGCTGAGAAACTCGCCGCTGAAATCTTTCTGCCATTGGCCGTCTTTGTCCGTGGAATTGCCGCCCTTGCTGGCGATCACCACCAGGGAGCGGCGATGGGAAAAAACCTTTGCCAGAAGTTCCTCGCTGTGGCCGGCCCCGTAAACATCGGCTGTGTCGTAGAAATTTATCCCGAGCTCGAAAGCAGCTTCAACTGCCCGGATCGACTCGCTGTCATCCACTTTTCCCCAGCCGATCTGAAACTGTCCAAGCGTTGCCGTACCGCCGATTGCCCAGGCGCCGAACCCCACCTCACTCACATTTATTCCTGTTTTACCAAGAGTTCTGGTTCTCATTATTACTCCCAGAGCAGATTTTGCGTTAAACAGATATAGACCGTTGATTGCTACTTACAAAATAGGCCGCTTTCAATACTGTGTCCAGACTCAAACCCGATGCCACCGGAGGAGAAAAGCTTTGTATTCAACCGTTGCATTTTTTAATATACATTCTACGCTCAATCAAATTCTGATCTGAATAAATTTCCG
>JAUVUV010000330.1 GCA_030604975.1 Candidatus Glassiibacteriota bacterium
GTTCTGCAAGGTCGAGCCGCTGAGCGCCTCCTCCGATCCGCCGCAGAGCTCCCCAGCGTATTCACTATCCGGATAGTCCTGGCAGAGCCACCTCTTGGCATCCTTCGCGTCATCCGGATACCCCATTCTGTCGCTTGCCAGGTAGAGATAGTAAAGTGCAGCCGGCATGACTGTTGACTCGGAGTATTTGCTCAGCACATCTTTCAGGTAAATAATCGAGGAGTCGTACTGCTTGCGTTTGAAATAAAATAGCGCCGTGCTGAATTCTTTTCTGGCCAGTTTGTCTTCCAGCAGAATAATATGCGTGCGTACAGTGTCCGCATATTGCGTGTTCGGATACTTGGCAAGCAGGGTAAGCAGGGTTTCCATCGCCTTGTTCGTCTCGGTCTGGTCGCGTTCGGGACGCCTGCTCATCTCGGTGTAGGAAAGTCCCGCCTTGAACAGAGCCACATCAGCAAACCTGCCCTGAGGAAACTCTCGGTTCAGGAGTTCGAACTCGTTGGCGGCCAGAAGATAGGCACGGTTGAGGAAATAGGAATCCGCCATGTAGAACCTGGACTGTTCAACCAGGTCGCTTCCAGGGTACTTGTAGATCAACTGCTTAAAGCTTTCGATAGCAGTGTTATATTTCTCCTTCTCGTATTGCTGATATGCCGCCTGGAATTCTCCCTCAGGGGTCGGATCGAACCGCTCTCTCGGACCGCAGCCTGTTGGGGCAAAAACGATTGCTGCCAATAGCACCGCAATAAGAAAGTATGCTGTAATTTTAAGACTTTTCAACTTTTCTCCCTCAGGCAACCGTTTTCCATATTCAGACCGGGATTTTCTACTCGCCGCTGTGGGCTCTGTCCAGCCCTTCTGCCAGACAGCATAAGGCAATTTTATCTCTTGCTAAAATCGATTTCCTCGATCCGCATTCTCGCCTGTTCGGCAATCTTTTCTTTCCAGTAATAACGGTTCAGCTTAAGCACTTGCCTGAAAGCCTGCTTTGCCTCCTCCAGGCGCTTGTCGGCTCGTAGAATTTCTCCCTTAAGGAAATAGGCGTCATCCACCAGGTGCTGCGGCTGGCCGGAACTGATTATTTGATCGAGATAGTAAAAGGATTGCTCGATATCACCCTGTTCAAACATCTCCTGCGCCAAAGGGTAGCAGCAGCTTCCGCGATGCCAGCGCGCCTGCTCAACTTGCAGATGGTCCGGGTAAAGAATAACAAACTGGTCGAAATAGAGGAATGCGTAAAAATAGTCCTCCAGTTTCTCGTAGCTCTCCGCCAAATAGAAAAGGTGGTGAGCCTTGTTATTCAGTTCCCCGTGCAGGGGCATCCCATGAAGGTAGTAAGCGATTGATTTACGGTAGTCCGCATGGTCGTAATAAAACTCCCCGAGATCGAAATAATACCGGCCTAGACTGTAATAAGGATCGATTTGAAGGATCTCCTCCAGGGCATGGACCATTGTTGTCGTATCGCCTGCTCTGCCTCTTTCGGCTGCTATCTGAAGGTAGTCCAGGAGCACATCCGCATCGGGTTCAGAGTCATGGGCGCTGAAATAACGGTCGAAATACTTTTTGGCCTGGAAAAAGTCTCCTTTCATCACATAGAGTTTACCGATCTTACGCAGAAGGTTTGTTGTTACTCCCTTGGTCTTCTCTGCCATCAGGTATTCCGCCAGGGAGTCGTCGTAGTAGCCGTTTCTGTAATAACGGTCACCGCGCTCCTCGTTGCTCTTGGCTACTTCCGTGCAGGAAGCGTAAAGCACCAGGAATAGCTGGATAATGAAGATTTTGAACAATAAAGACAGCATTAGTCTTCCGCTTTCATCTCGATAGCTGGTCAGTCAAAACGGTCACTGACGGGAAAATTCGATTCGGATTATATAAAAAAACTATCTAGATATTAACTGACAGGCTATTAGGTGTCAACGGTTTTGGGCTTGAAACCCTTCTGTTTGAAGATTTATCATTCTGCCTGAATCGTTTATGAATAAGTATTTAGAACAATGTAAGGGTTCACGAATTTCGATTTAATCGGGTACAGATATTGCATTAATGGTTAATAAAATAGGGCCGTCCGATCTTTCCAGCTTGACATAAATACCAGTTTAATTCATAATATTTGTGGAGCGCTGACACTTTAGCTTTGCCTGAGACCGATAGCTTCTTCGGCCATCCAACCATGATCGCGTTATGGAATGTCCCGAGCTTAAAAAGCTGATTGAAAATATTCAGGGGAACCTTATCCCGTTCAAGTTCCACCTAATCCTGGAAACTCACCTTAATGAGTGCCGAAGCTGCCGGGCCGGGATGAACAACTTTCTCAAGATCAGCCAGATACTCGAAAAAACGATTTATAGTAAATCCACCGGGGACAAATATCTGTCCTATCTCGGCAAAATTGCTGGGAAAAAACTCCGCTGGGAAAGCGCCGAGGAGTCACGGGAAAGATCACGCAAAATGCTGCGTGGGCTGATTATTAAAGTCGCCATCGGCTTTATCGTGGCTGCCGGCCTGGGGGCCTCGGCTGCTCTGATTCTCGGCCACCTTGGAATTATCGGCAAAGGCGGGCCCGAAGTCGAAATCGCCGCAGATAAGACCGCCCTGGAAAAACCGTTTCACGGCGCTGAAACACCGGATGCTTACCAGACCGAAATCCCTGCACCAGCCGGTACCGGAAGTGACAGCTCCCAAAGGATTGTCCTGCCGGAGGAAGGCGTAACTCCGGATGCGATTTTCGACCTGCTCAACAGCACTTACGATACTGGTTTCGCCCTGGAACCGCCAACAGAAACAGAGAAGGACTCGAGCCGCTTGCGGATTTTCCAGTCCGAACTTGTTGCGCTCAGGGATGCCCTTTCGCGAACACCCTTCGACCGCGACCTGGGAAAGCGCACAAAAGACAAGTACCGCCAGGTAATCGAGGAACGCAAGCGCCTGAACCATCCGGCCAAGGTTAGTGAATACTACGGCCTGGGATATTCTCACTACTCCGCTGGGGAATACCTTCAGACCGCGATTGTGACAGCTGAGGGCCTGCGTATGGTTCGAATCGGCCCAACCCCGTACCTTCACTACCTCAAGGCCATGTCTCACTACCAGCTCGCACAAAAAGCGGCCTCTCCCCTGCCGCCCGACACAACGAGCGATGAGGAAGCAAGGATCAGGGGGGCTGCCCTGAGAGCCCAACTTGATGCCGAGGGCAGGAGAAGTGCCGTGGTTGAACTCCGCAAAGCGATTGCCGAATTCAGCCCCCTGCTGAAAAATCCTGAACTCGAACCAACGGCGCGGGAATGGATTCTCAAATGCAACGAGCTGATCGAGCAATCAGCCACTCAACCCTGAAAGCCCTGCCGTGAGCCCCTTATCCTGATATACTGAATGCTTACTCCTTTTGTTCCGCAAGGTTGTAAACAAAGGATAATAGACTTGCAAGAGCATAAGATACAGAGGATCTGATGACAGGAAACAACCTTTTTCAGCGCTGGCAGGCAAGAGTGGAAAAAGGCCTGGTCAGGCAGGTTGAAAAAACGATCCCTTTCGGGCTGTCGGAGCGCTATCAGGATGCTCTCGCTCATAGCCGGAGCCTGCTGAAAAAGAACACGCCTGTGGCCCGCCTTTTCAATAGCCTGGGCGATTTGAGCCTCAGAATTGGCTTTGCAACACTTTCCCTGGTGCTGCTGAGAAGGGCCGAACAAATCGATCCCAAGGACCCTCTGCCAAAGA
>JAUVUV010000058.1 GCA_030604975.1 Candidatus Glassiibacteriota bacterium
CATGGTTTTAGCATAGGACTGCACTCGATGAAAATAACTTTTCCCCTCGTCCCCGGAGTCATGGCTGACTACCAGCTTGGCTTTCTTGCCGAGAAGGTGGGTCAATTCAATTGAATGCTCGATCCCTTTTCTCTTGACAATGCGAGTAGGTTGCAGGATAAAAATCTCGCTGTTTTTAAATCCCAGTACTTTTCGAATATCCGCAGCATAATCATCAGGAGGCCCTGGCGGATTTTCATAGTCCATCACGTTGGGTACCAGAATCGAGGAGATCCCGGTTCTCAATGCCAGTTGGTTGGCTCCGGAACTGTTAATCACCACATGTTTGATGGGGTCCAGATGTGGCGGAAAAGACATATTGAGATATTCCCAGGCCGAGTTGACCAGGAAGCGTTTTCTCTCCCAGAAGAAATCATGGTGATGGGCGATGGTCTTTATCTCGGTTTCGGAGATGACCTCCGTGAGCGCTATCCCGAAAGGAATGTTTATCGGGATGGAAAGAGCGTTTTCCGCAATCAGCAGCTGCAGGTCGAATTTATCGATAAAATTGTAAATCGCGTCTTTAAGAGAGTGTTTTATTTTGTGGATCTTTTGGGTGATGGTGCGGGGTCGAAGTGATGTCCCAAAACACGCATTATTTATTTCCTCGATCTCCGGGTGCCTGAAATCCGCCAGGGGCTCGAGAACCGAGCAAGCCTCCTCAGTGTCAAGTTGGCCGGCCAAATAGTGGCATTTCAAACCCATTTTCTTTAGAATATGTGCCCATTTCTTTGTTTCTAAAGAAACACCGTCGGTTCCGTAAAAGCGGGTCGAAATAAAACCGACATTTTTAAGCTGTTCCCGGCGAATAATCTTGTTTTTCATCTTCTCCTCTTTTTAGGCAAGACCACCCGTATCTTTATATCAAACGAATCGAGAAATATGCGATTTTAAATAGCATCCGGAATTATACATTAAAAAATCTATCCTGTAAACAACCTTGATAAAAATTGTCTGTTCTTGATTATATCACTCAAATATTATATCATTTGAACCTGACAACTGATTATATTTCGAGTATTCATATATCAGAATTACTAGCCGCGTTCAATTTTCTAAAAACTCTAATCGCAATATCCATGCCGGTAATTATTACCCTTTAAACTTAGAACAGTTTCAATCTATAATGGAAATTCCGGATTTTGACAATCTATTTCAAATTGCAAAAGACTATTGCGCGGAATTGATATCCGAGAGCGAACGGGTTCCCTCGGTTCCTGATCAAATCGACGTGGAACTGGCAGACCTGGGCAATGCAAGGGTCGTGCTCTGGGATATCTACGGGACTCTTTTTGCAACTCGCGCTGGCGATCTGGAGAGTTCATTGAAAACTCCGGAGGCAATGCTGGCGGCATTTTTAAAAACCTCCGGCAAATTCGGATTCCGGCGCGGAGTTCCGGATACCGAGGATATATCTCTGTGGTTTCGTGAGCGCTATCTTGGCCAGATCGAGAGTGTGCACCAAAAGAAAAAGGGCGAGGGGATTCCCTATCCTGAAGTCCGGATAGAGGAAATCTGGGAACAGATTATTGCCATCCTGGAGGAAAATGGCTTCCGTGCTGGCGAAGAGCAGAGAAGACTGCTGCCGTTTCGCACAGCCCTGTATTTCGAGATCGCCTTTCAGCAAGCAACTTTTTACAGGGGTGCCGTGGAGACCTTGCTGAAGCTGAAAAAGAGTGGACTTCGCCAGGGGATTGTCTCCAACGCGCAATTTTATACTCCCCTGCTGCTTGAATATTTCCTGAGGGAGTTTTCCAACAAGGGTCGGATAAGTAGTTTCAAGGATATTTTCGATGAAGACCTGGTGTCTTTTTCATATCAGCTTGGACGTTCCAAGCCGGATCCGCTGATTTTCGATCCTGTGCTAAAAAAACTTGACAGTGAGGGTATTGACAGAGACGAAATCATCTATGTGGGCAACGACATGCTCAACGACGTTTACCTGGCTTCCTCGTTGGGAATTAAGACAGTGCTTTTCGCTGCGGACCGGAATTCTTTAAAAAAATGCCGAGGTGATGAGCGGTTTGAAAAAGCGTGGCCCGATGCCGTAATCACCGATTATACTCAGCTGCCATTCATGCTCTCCGGAGGAGCCTCCACAGAGAGCCGGGATTTGCATATTGGGATCTGGCACTATCATCTGCGCCCCGGCGGTGTGACCTCAGTCATCCGTGACAGCCTTGAAGCACTAGTCCGTTACGGAGGTTACAAGCGGATCCAAGCGATGCTGCTGGCCGACACAACAGAAACAGGCAGCCAGTTGCAGTGGGTAGAAGAATTCAGCTCCATGGAAAACCTTTCGGTCGAAATCAGGCATGTGCCGCAACTGGCCTACAACGATACCCCGGCAGCCGATGAGAAAGAATTCCTCTCCCGCGCGTGGGAGCAGTTCCAGATATTGATCGGGCATATCGACCTGCATGATTGCAACAAGCAAAATCCATATATTCTTTACGCCCATAATGCGGCGCTAGGGAAAAACCCATACGCCTCCGCCGCCTTGAGGCTTTTCTCCGAATGGGCGCTCGCAGGCGATCGTCCGCTGGTGATCCTCGCTCAGACCCACGATTTCGCTGAACTTCACCGTCCGAACCAGGTACGCATCTGGCGGAGGGCTTGCCCGGTTCAGGACGAAGGAGAGAGGGCCCACTGGGAGTTTCCGCTGGCGGCGAATATCGTGCACGTGGCTTTAACTGTCAAAGACCGGGAGCGTCTGACAGGAACTGGTATTCTGGATAATTCGGTCTATGTATTACCGAACTCCGTGCGCCTGGTTAAGCCTTACGCCAGAAAAGTCTCTACCCGGTTAAGGGAAAAGCTCGGAAATGATAGGCCTTACTTTCTTGCAGCGCAAAAAGTAATGTGCAGAAAGAATACACTCGAGGCTTTGCTGGTGCTGATGGCCATCCGTGCGACAGGATTTGATATCGCTCTGGTAGTAACCCTGCCCGCAGCGTCGAAGAATGACAAAAACTATGAAAAGCTGGTGCTCAGGGCTGTAGAAAAGTCCGGGCTGCCTGCCCTGATAGGCATAAAACGGAATTTCGGTGAGCGAGCCCCGGATTTTGACGAAGTGGTTTCAGGTTCGGCGGCCTTTATTACCACCTCTGTGATGGAAGGATTCGGTCAAAGCTTTCTCGAGGGCTGGGTGGCCGGTCGGCCTGTGTTAGGAAGGCGGTTAGACGATCTTTGCCGGGATTTCGAAACTGCAGGTGTAAACCTGGCCCATCTTTACCAACACCTGCTGGTCGATATCGACTGGCTGGAAGGGGGATTGGAGAGAGTGAAAGACGCTTACAGGGTGAAACTATCGAAACTACGCTCGGAACTCGGTTTCCCACCCCTGGATGAAAGCTCTTTCGAGAAGGAGTTCGCGCTCCAGAAGACTTTTGAAGCAGATCACGGCAGAACCCTGGTAGATTTCGGCGACCTCTCCCCTGTTATGCAGTCGGAAGTAATTCACGCAGCCTGTTCCCGAAAAGATGAGATTTTGTCAAGGGTGATTGAGCTAAATCCCTGGCTCAGGGAGTGGGAAGATTTCGCCACCGGCCGGAAACAGCATCTGGTGGAAAAAAACCGCAGTGCCGTGGCAAGTTCTTTTGGGTCGGAGATCAAAGCCCGGAGGCTTCGCTCGATCATCCTCTCTGCTGCAGCACGCATCCAGGAGAAAACCCTTGATAATGACTCTTTTGACAAACCCCGTTCTCTTAAAAAACTGCTTTCCGAAACTGTTTCTGTAAAAAGCACACGGCTTTTATATTTTTAGTATAGATTTTCCATTCTTGGTGATTAGAATATTTTGAATCAACCTGAGAGGAAAAAATGAGTGACTTTTATCAGCACAACGTTATCGCCACTCTTCACCGCCTGGGCAAACCCTCGTTGAAAAAGCTTGAAAAAGATCTGGTTGACTGCTCCAGACGCAGGCACATAGCATTGATAATACCGGTTACTTTTAATGACTCCAGGCGGACTGCTTTCGAAGATATTCTGAAAGAATTAAGCCGGGTACCCTATCTCAAACGAAAATTGTTTGCCATAGGCCTCACGGAAAAATTTGAGCAGTTCGTTTCGATCTGCCGGAAGGTGAAAGCGTATTGCCCGGATTCAGTAATGATATGGGCCTCGGGGCCGCGTATGTCCAAGTTAATCGCACGGATGGAGAACATGGGCTTGCCCTTGGGCGGTGACGGTAAGGGCCGAAATGTCTGGCTCGCCTACGGCAATGTAATCTCCAGTGACGATTGCCGGGTTATAGCCGTGCACGATGCCGATATTGTCAACTACAATCGTGAACTGCTTGCACGGCTCGTTTTTCCCGTAGCCTCGCCGATCCAGGGTTACGAGTTCAGCAAAGGTTACTACAGCCGGGTGTCAGACCGCATGTACGGCAGGGTAACGCGGCTTTTCGTTACCCCGCTGATCAGGGCGCACCGCTACCTGCTGGGAGAAAGCGCCTTTCTTACGTACATGGATGCCTTCCGCTATCCCCTTTCCGGGGAGATCGCTATCAGCGTAAGTCTGGCACGGATAAACCAGGTGCCCGGCGACTGGGGTCTGGAGGTAGGCACCCTGGCAGAGGTTTACCGCAACTGCGCGCACAGATGGATCTGCCAGGTGGATGTTTGCGAAAATTACGAACACAAGCACCAGGAACTGGGAGAAAAGGGTGAGCGCACAGGTCTTTCACTGATGGCCGAGGACATTGCCAAGGTTTTTTTCCGGACCCTGGCCAGCGAGGGAGCGGTTTTCACCACCAGCCACCTTCAGTCTCTTGCGGGAATATATCGCCGGCATACTTACAACATCGCCAAGCACCATGAGGCAGACGCAGCTTTGAACGGCCTGATCTACGACCGCCACGCCGAGTTTCTCGCAGTGGAAACTTTCGCTCATTCATTAGTAAGGGCTGGTGAAGCGTTTTTAGATGATCCGCTGGGCGAACCTCAAATTCCAAACTGGAACCGGGTGGCCGCAGCCAGTGACTCTTTCCTCAGGGACATTGTCTCAATTCCCGAGGAAGATATGAAAGAGGCAGAAAGTTACAGCGGATAGTGCCTCCGGAGGTAAAGCAAGCTTTCGGGCCGATAATCAGTTGGTGCTTTTTTCTTCAAAAATTGATCCTCAACCTGAAGGTTCCAGTCATTCAGCGCTCCTTCTGCTAACTGCTATCTATTTTCAAGCAGAAGCCAGTACTGTCCGGTTAACTAATAGGCAGGAAAAAAAGATTATTTTTTACCGGATGCTATTGAGCGGAAGTTACTGAAAAATACCCCTAACTCAGCCAGGCGGTACGGTAAGGTTCAAGGACCAGGCTGTGCTCAACAATCCTCCCTCCTGAGAGAATATCTTTCAGGCCTCTCGGAATGCCGAGAGCCTCCAGAGATACTTTCATGGAGCGAGAACTGACATTGGTGAGCGAGAAAAGAGTCTGGCCGAACCCTTCCCGTGCTACAGCAAAGACATGCGGCAGGGCAGAGCGAAGTACGCGGAAACCGGCATTTGGATGAAATGCTTTCTGCTCTCTGCGGATGGAGATCAGCCTGCTGTAAGAATTGAACACCTGCGCGCGGAACGACCGTGGGCTTTGCAACTCGGCGATCACATTGTCCAGATTCAGCTTTTCCCGGTTTATCGTCCTGGCCCTGCCGGTCAGCTTCACGCCCTCGGTCCAGTTGGCAGAACCCAGCAGGCTGTGGATGTAAACAACAGGCACCCCCGGCAGAACGTGCTTGATTGTCTGGGAGGCGACGAACCTCCGGGCATGCAGAGAATCATACGCGGCCGAATTCTGAGGCTTCATGGCATCGACATAAGTAATGTTAAGCTCATACGGGCTTTCAGAACCGTCAGGATTGCGCTTGTATGAAACATCCCCGCCATTTTCTCTTGCCAGCTCTGCCAGCTTCTCGATCTCGGCCTGGGCAAGGATGCCCTCCAGTGGCCTCACCCCTATACCGTCGTGGGAGGCTGTAAAGTTGAAAAAAGTGGTATCAGGGCTTTCGAGCTTAAGATATTTATCCGCCCAGTCTGTCAGAAGGGAGGCATCCTCATTGATAAATGTATAAAGGAGAAGAGGAGGCAGGGTGAAGTTGTACACCATCTGCGCCTCGTTTCGTCCGTCTCCGAAATAGCTCACATTTTCCCCGTGGGGCACGTTTGTCTCAGTGATTATAATCACCTCGGGGGCTAGCTGGTCCAGTATGGCCCGAAACAGCCGGACCATTTCGTGTGTCTGCGGCAGGTGGATACAGTTGGTGCCGATTTCCTTCCAGAGGTAGGCAATGGCGTCAAGCCGGATGATCTTTGCCCCTTTGCCCACGTAAAAAAGAAGAACTTCCACCATTCTGGCCAGAATATCGGGGCTTCCGTAGTTGATATCCACCTGGTCGGCACTGAACGTGGTCCAGAGATGCACGCTCTCTCCTGATGCTTTTCTGAATTCCTTGAGAAGGGGCAGCGATCTCGGCCTGGTTACCCGGGAAAGATCGGTAGCAGGATCGACCTCGATAGCCAGCCCGGCGAATTCAGGCTCGCCTGCCAGATATTCGCCGACCCATGCGCTGCGGGCTGAAATGTGGTTCAGCACCAGGTCGAACATCAGCTCGAAACGCTCGCCGAGTCTTTCGATATCCTGCCATATGCCCAGCTCCGGGTTGACTTCCAGAAAATCGATCACAGAGAAACCGTCATCCGAAGAGAAAGGGAAAAAGGGCAGGATGTGGATAGCAGAGAAGAGCTTTTGCAGACGCGCGGTGGCAAAGCGATACAGGCTCTGCACCGGCGCTTCACCTTCCGTCTTTAGTGAATCGCCGTATGTGATAAGCACTTCGTCTTTCTCGCTGAAATAGCCCTGCGATTCACCGGCCTTTTTTCGCCTTCGTTCAGCGGAAAATTTCTCGATCACAGGCTGGAGTTTTTCCAGCGCAGCCTGCGCCCCGGAATCCCCGTAGATTTTTTGCAGCGAATCGGTTATCCGGGAGTACTCAACCATTTTCGTCTCCGGCTACTTATGGATTGAACGAATATCTGCCAGGGGAGAATAAAGCAGTACAAAGCCTAATGAAGTGTATCCGGCTGCAGGTTTTTTTTCAACAGTTTTGTCCGTTGAGTACCGATTATGCGCGAGATGATTATTTCACATTGACACTGTATCGCACAACCCTGGAATGCCCCCCCTGACTGGAGTTGTCTGCCGCAGCTCGACAGCCGTAGTCGAAACAGTGCGCCGTGCAGGCAAAGGTGAAAAGATAGAGAGCCTTCATAAATTGGACAGATGACTCGAATATCAGGTGCTTTGCCGGATTCTCAGGCAAGGAGGGTCAGATAATGCAACCAGCTGAAGATTCTGCTTTCTTCCGAGACTATTGGATGTAGAGTGATATCTTCCCGATAAAGGTATGCGGGCCTGACCCCACGGCGATAGATCAATCTCCCAATTTCAACTTCTTACTGCGCGGTTTACTGCGAGCTGGTTCACTCAGGCTTTTTTCTTATCGGAAATCAACTGGCCGCCAACGCCTACGTTATCCGGCAGATTATCTTTAATCAGAACAACAATGGCTTCTGCGGGCAATCCATAAGCTTTGGTTGCTGACTCTGTAAATTCTTTTACCAAAATCCTCTTTATCTCGATGTCCTTTATCCTCGGCCCTTCCACAGTAATAATCGGCATTGTTTTACCTCCCACATTTCTGGCATATGTGCCCTGATATTTTTAAGGCACCACGGAAAGGATGATAATAACGGATACTATCGGAGTTCGGGCGACCGATCGGTTGCCCGGACAGGGCACGGCGCCCCGTGCCCCTACGCTATTTATGAATTCATGTACTAAGGTGCGAGTTCAAAAGCTAACTGAACTTTTTTTGACGGCCTGATATGCCTGTTATTATCACTCACCTCAAGTGTCAGGCGGTAACTGCCGGGAACTAACTCTGATGTGTCAATGTTAAAATATTCAGGAACAGGGCCACCAGGCTCTTTAGGTTCTTTATCAAAAGTCAGGGTAAGACTTCTTATAGGCTTTTTTCTTCTAAAGAGCCTTTTGATTATATTCACTTTCTCCTTAAGCAAGGTTACAGTGACAGTTTCACTATAAGAGCGATTGCCTTGCTGATCTTTTTTCAGATTGTAAACTTCAAAATAAACCATAATGTTCTCGCCTTGCCTGAAACTAAGTGACGGCCTTGGCAGAATATTCACACCTCGGCGTTGGTGGACTTGTTGGTCGGGTTGAGGAGTGCTTCCCAGAACAATACCACTTAAATCATGCCTGCTCTTTGAATAAGGTAAAGAATTAAAGAGTTGCCTTCTCACAACCCTATGTCCTGGAATATCCATTCGCACAGCATAAATATACTTACCTGGTTTTATACTTATTTTATTTACCGCAAACCATAAACGGTCATTACGAACTTTCACTTTTTTTGACATGCTTTTATTACGCGCTAACTCAGTCCAAGTTGTGTCATAAACAACAACAGTTGCCTCAAGTGTCTCAACCTCAGAATCTTTAACTGGCAGTGATTGGTAAAACTCTATTTCCTGCTTGCCGTTCTGACCTTTAAAATCAACTCCATAATATTCCTGCTCCAAAACTTTCAAGGGATCTTTAAAAGATTCAGTTTCCATTGCCTTTTCTACGTTGCCTACACCAACAAAGCTTGCAGGAATGTAACGGCCTCCGTACTTACCAAAAGGGAAATAAGCCGGGCCATAACACCAAACCTCATCTGGATTGTTTATATCTCCACGCATTACTAGGTCTGGTTCACCATGTCGAATAAAGAATAAGCCGCGCTGTTGAAGAACTAGCTCTCTGCTGCGGTCCCACCAGATGTTTTGATCATAATTATAGCTCGTTGCTGTGGGTGCACTCAACCGGTAATAATTATATGAAGTATTGAAGAGGCTATGCGGAGTTAACTCCATATACATTTTTTTGGCCTCGCTAAGGCGCAGGTAATGTTCAATAAGCCTCTCATTATGGGAAGAAATCGGGTCCGGGTCACGGTTCTTCCAGAATGTACGGAAAAAGGTAGCCCTCTCTGCTGGGGTTTTAAGAGCAGCCCATTTTTTTAGCTCCGCTGGATTTAAAATAGTTTCAGCTTCCTGGAAAAGCCTGGTGAAATCACCCTCTTTTTCCGCTTCTTTCAGCGCTTCGGCGTAGCTGTTCTCAAACCCTAAG